>NZ_RZOS01000357.1:0-6135 GCF_004022605.1 Mesorhizobium sp. M4B.F.Ca.ET.089.01.1.1 | reverse complement strand
CCCCTCGCCGGCCGCGATGTCGCGGGTCGCGGTCGCCCCGCCATATTGCGAGAAATCCGTGTTCGGCCGCTCGGCATGGTTCATGAAGCGGCCATTGTCGACCTCGTAGACCATGAAGCCCGGCCGGTCGGGGCTGGGGTAGGCGTAGCGGTCGAGCAGTTCCTTCAGATGCGGCGGCGCCGCCTCGTATTTCTCCATCGGGATCAGCCGGTCGAAATCCGGATCGAGGCGCCAGATCGAGGCGCCCTTGCGGATCGGCTCGGCGGCGAAAACGCCGACACCTTCGATGGCGCTCTGGGCGACGTAGGTCCTGATCAGCAGCATCTCTTACCGTCCGTTGTCGACGGGAAACGGAATCGTCAAATCGGAGCGAAATGCAAGGCCGCTTCGTGAGATTTTCGGCTGGCGGGCAGTGCTGTGGCCGCCAATCCCTTCACGTCCGGTTGATCGAGACGCCGCCATCGGCAAACAGCGCGGTGCCGGTGGTGAAGCTCGATGCGTCCGAGGCGAGATAAAGCGCCGAGCGGGCGATCTCTTCCGGCTGCGCCACACGCTTCAATGCATGAAGGTTTTCGACGAAGGTTCGCGATTCCGGGGTCTTGAATGTCGCCGCCGGCGTGTCGGTGCCGCCCGGCAACAAAGCGTTGACGCGCAAGCCCTGCGGTCCGTATTCGGCCGCAAGCACCTGTGTCAAACCGATCAACCCGGCCTTGCTTGCCGCGTAGCTGGTCATGCCGGGCATGCCGACGGTGTGGCCGACAAAGGTGGAGGTGAAGATCAGCGAGCCGCCGCCGCGCTTGATCATCGCCGGTACCTGGTATTTCGCGCCGAGAAACGCGCTGGTCAGGTTGGTATCGAGCGTCTCGCGCCAGCCATCGAGTGACAGCTCGGAAATCGACCCCGTCTGCCCGACAGCGCCGACATTGTTGAAGGCAATGTCGAGACCACCGAACTTTTCGACCGCGAGATCGACGAGGGCCTTGGCATAGGCTTCGTCGCGGACGTCGCCGGCAAGCGCGACTGCGCTTCCGCCGGCCTCCTCGATCTCGTCGGCCAAGAGGTCGAGCTCTGCCTTGCGCCGGGCTGCGATGACCAGACTGGCGCCCTCTGCGGCGAACAGCTTTGCCGTGGCGCGGCCGATGCCGGAGCTGGCGCCGGTGACGATGGCGACCTTGTCTGTCAGTGCGAACATCTTCTGAGCATCCTTCTTTCGTGCCGGCATTGCCAGCGATTGGACGCTTGGTCGCAAATGGCGGCGGTCCGAGCCACCCGAAAGCTGCATTGGGGTTTGTGCCGCGTGGGTTGGTTGCTCGCCTGTGGATGCCACGGCGCAAAACGGCAAGCGCCGTCGCAAACAGCGCAAGGATGGCTGCGCGGTTTCGCTAGTGATACTCCTCGCGTGCCGAGGCGAGGATGCCCGGCCGCAAAATTCCGCGAAAGCTACTGGCGCGAGGCCTGGAACGTGAAGAAATATTCGGTATTCGCCATCGCCCGCGAGGCCATGCGCGGCCACAAGGGCTGGGAAGAGCAATGGTCTTCGCCGGAGCCGAAGAAGGAATACGACGTCATCATCGTCGGCGCCGGCGGCCATGGCTTGGCGACCGCCTACTATCTGGCCACCGTGCACGGCATCACCAATGTCGCGGTGCTGGAGAAGGGCTGGCTCGGCGGCGGCAACACCGGCCGCAACACCACCATCATCCGCTCCAACTATCTCTATGACGAGAGCGCCGGCATCTATGACCATGCGTTGAAGCTGTGGGATGGGCTCTCGCAGGAGCTCAACTACAACGTGATGTACTCGGCGCGCGGCGTCATGATGCTCGCCCACAATGTGCACGACATCCAGGTGCTGAAGCGCCACGTGCACGCCAACCGTCTCAACGGCATCGACAATGAATGGCTGACGCCGGAGCAGGCGAAGGAATTCTGCCCGCCGCTCAACATCTCGAAGGATGCGCGCTACCCCGTCGTGGGTGCGGCCTTGCAGCGGCGCGGCGGCACGGCGCGCCACGACGCGGTCGCCTGGGGCTATGCGCGCGGCGCCTCGGCGCGCGGCGTCCACATCATCCAGAACTGCGAGGTGACCGGCGTCAAGCGTGCGGCCAATGGCGCGGTCACGGGCGTCGACACGACGCGCGGCTTCATCGGCGCCAAGAAGGTCGGCGTGGTTGCGGCAGGCCATTCCTCGGTGATCATGAACATGGCCGGCGTGCGCATGCCGCTGGAGAGCTACCCGCTGCAGGCGCTGGTGTCGGAGCCGGTCAAGCCGGTGGTGCCTTGCGTGATCATGTCGAACACGGTGCATGCCTATATCTCGCAGTCCGACAAGGGCGAGCTGGTCATCGGCGCCGGCACCGACCAGTACGTCTCCTATTCGCAGACCGGCGGCCTGCACATATTGCAGCACACGCTCGACGCCATCTGCGAGATGTTCCCGATCTTCACGCGCATGAAGATGCTGCGCTCCTGGGGCGGCATCGTCGACGTCACGCCCGACCGCTCGCCAATCCTGGCCAAGACCCCGGTCAAGGGACTCTATGTCAATTGCGGCTGGGGCACCGGCGGCTTCAAGGCCACACCGGGCTCGGGTCACGTCTTTGCCCACACCATCGCCAAGGACGATCCGCACCCGATCAACGCGCCCTTCACCATCGAGCGCTTCCGCACCGGCCGCCTGATCGACGAGGCGGCAGCGGCGGCGGTGGCGCACTGATGGCTGCCGAAAGGCTTTGCGACCAACCGGCCACCGGCCACGGCGAATTGTAGGAACCAACAGATGCTTCTCATCCGCTGCCCCTATTGCGAGGAAGAGCGCCCGGAACTCGAGTTCCGCAACGCCGGCGAGGCGCATATCGCGCGCTCGACCAACATTGCCGGCGAGAGCGACGACGATTTCGAGAAGTTCTTCTTCATCCGCTCGAACCCCAAGGGCGTGATCTATGAGCGCTGGCGCCACATGCATGGCTGCGCGCGCTTCTTCAACGCCGTGCGCGACACAGTCACCGACAAGTTCATCATGACCTACAAGGCCGGCGAGCCGAAGCCTGCGAAGCTGCCGGGAGCCTCGAAATGAGCATCTCTTTCCGCATTTCCGGCGCCGGCCGCCTCAAGCAGGCGAAGACCGCCCGCTTCAGCTTCGACGGCCAGGCCTATACCGGCGTCGAGGGCGATACGCTGGCCTCGGCGCTGCTCGCCAACGGCGTCCATCTTGTCGGCCGTTCGTTCAAGTACCATCGGCCGCGCGGCTTCCTGTCGGCCGGCGCGGAGGAGCCCAACGCGCTGGTGCAGATCGTGCGCGACGACGCGCGCAAGACGCCGAATGTGCGGGCGACCGTGCAGGAGCTCTATGACGGGCTCACCGCCAACTCGCAGAACCGCTGGCCGTCGCTCGCCTTCGACGTCGGCGCGGTCAACGACATCGCCTCGCCGCTGTTCTCGGCCGGCTTCTACTACAAGACCTTCATGTGGCCGAAGGCGGCCTGGAAGAGCCTCTACGAACCGAAGATCCGCGCCGCGGCAGGCCTCGGCGTTTCGCCGGACAAGCCGGATCCCGACCACTACGGCGCGCGCTACGCCCATTGCGAGGTGCTGGTGCTGGGCGGCGGCGCTGCCGGCATCGCCGCGGCGCTCGCCGCGGCCGAGACCGGCGTCAGGGTGATCCTTGCCGACGAGCAGGCCGAATTCGGCGGCAGCCTGCGCTTCGAGGCCGGCGCCAGGATCGACGGCGAGGGCGGCTTCGCCTGGGCGCAAGCTGCCATCGCCAGGCTCAAGGCAATGGACAACGTCCGGTTGCTGACGCGCACGACTGCTTTCGGCTATTACGCGCAGAATTTCGTCGGCCTGGTC
Source organism: Mesorhizobium sp. M4B.F.Ca.ET.089.01.1.1 (assembly GCF_004022605.1). Lineage (NCBI taxonomy): Bacteria > Pseudomonadati > Pseudomonadota > Alphaproteobacteria > Hyphomicrobiales > Phyllobacteriaceae > Mesorhizobium > Mesorhizobium sp. M4B.F.Ca.ET.089.01.1.1. The sequence goes on along the minus strand of NZ_RZOS01000357.1, from coordinate 2,286 downwards.
GAGCGCGTCAGCGACCATTTGCAGAACCCCGGCCGCGAACTGGCGCGCGAGCGTCTCTGGCAGGTCCGCGCCAGCCGAGTCGTGCTGGCGACCGGCGCCATCGAACGGCACATGGTGTTCGCCGACAATGACCGTCCAGGCGTCATGCTGGCCTCGGCCGCGCGCACCTATCTCAACCATTACGGCGTTGCCGTCGGCAGGAATGTCGGCGTCTACACGGCAAACGATTCCGCCTATGCGGCGGCGATCGACCTGAAGAAGGCCGGCGTCAACATCGCGGCAATCGTCGACCTGCGCGACAACCCGACCGGACCGGTGATCGACGAGGCGAGAGGACTGGGCATCGAGATCAATTTCGGCCGCGCCGTTGTTCGCGCCGGCGGCAAGCTGCGCGTGTCGTCGATGACGGTGCAGCCGAAGAATGGCGGCGGCGAGCGCACCATCCCGGTCGACGCGATCCTGATGTCGGCCGGCTGGACGCCGTCGGTGCATCTGTTCTCGCAGTCGCGCGGCAAGGTCGCCTTCAACGAGGAGACGCGGCGCTTCGTGCCGGGAACCTACGCGCAGGACTGCGTTTCGGTCGGCGCCTGCAACGGCACGGATGGCCTCGACGCGACGGTCGACGAGGCCTATGCGGCGGGCGCCAAGGCGGCGAAGGAGGCAGGCGGCAAGGCGGGTAAAGGCGCCAAGCCGAAGGTCGATGCCAGCGAGAGCTGGTCGCGCGGCATGCTGGGCGCCGCGCCCGGCGCCGGACAGGGCACGACGGTCAAGGCCTTCGTCGATTTCCAGAACGACGTCACCGCCAAGGACATCCGCCAGGCGGTGCACGAGGGCATGCACTCGATCGAGCATGTCAAGCGCTTCACCACCAACGGCATGGCGACCGACCAGGGCAAGACGTCCAACATGCACGGCCTGGCGATCGCCGCCGAGACGCTCGGCAAGCCGATCCCGCAGGTCGGGCTCACCACTTTCCGCGCGCCCTATACGCCAGTGACCTTCGGATCGATCGTCGGCCATGCGCGCGGTGCGTTGTTCGACCCGACGCGTCGGACGGCGATCCATCCCTGGGCCGCGGCGCAAGGGGCGGTGTTCGAGGATGTCGGCCAGTGGAAGCGCGCCTGGTATTTCCCCCGGGGAGCCGAGGACATGCACGCAGCCGTGGACCGCGAATGCGTCACCGTGCGCAAGACGGCCGGCCTGTTCGACGCCTCGACGCTGGGCAAGATCGAGGTGGTCGGGCCGGACGCGGCCAAGTTCATGGAACTGCTCTACACCAATCCGTGGGAGAAGCTGGAGCCCGGCCGCTGCCGCTATGGCATCATGCTGCGCGAGGACGGCTTCATCTATGATGACGGCGTCGTCGGCAGGCTGGCGCCGGACCGCTTCCATGTGACGACGACGACGGGCGGCGCTCCGCGCGTCATGCACCATATGGAGGACTATCTCCAGACCGAGTTCCCGCATCTCAATGTCTGGCTGACCTCGATCACCGAGCAGTGGGCGGTCATCGCCGTGCAAGGGCCGAAGTCGCGCGACATTATCGCGCCGCTGGTCGAAGGCATCGACATGTCGGACGAGGCGCTGCCGCATATGTCGGTGCGCGAAGGCAAGATCTGCGGCGTGCCGACGCGGCTGTTCCGCATGTCGTTCACCGGCGAGCGCGGCTTCGAGGTCAACGTGCCGGCCGACTACGGCCAGGCCGTCTGGGAGGCGCTGTGGGCCGAGGGCCAGAAGCATGGCGCCTGCGCCTACGGCACCGAGTCCATGCACGTGCTGCGCGCCGAGAAGGGCTACATCATCGTCGGCCAGGATACCGACGGCACGGTGACGCCGAACGATGCAGCCCTCGACTGGGCGGTCGGCAAGAAGAAGCCCGACTTCGTCGGGATCCGCGGCATGGCCCGGCCGGATTTGGTCGCCAAGGGTCGCAAGCAGCTTGTCGGCCTCAAGACTAAGGACCCCAAGGTGGTGCTGGAAGAGGGCGCGCAGATCGTCGAGGATCCTGGCCAAGCGATCCCGATGAAGATGATCGGCCACGTCACCTCCAGCTACTGGTCGGAGAATTGCGGCCGTTCGATCGCGCTGGCGCTGGTCGCCGGCGGACGCGACCGCATGGGCAAGACGCTCTATGTGCCGATGCCGAACGGGACGATCGAGGTGGAAGTCACCGGCATGGTGTTCTTCGACGAGAAGGGGGAGCGCCTCAATGGCTAAGGCTGCCGCAAAGACAACCGCTGCCGGCTCGTCGGCCGAGCGCCGTCCGGCGCTGGCCGGGCGCACGCT
>NZ_RZOS01000356.1:0-6173 GCF_004022605.1 Mesorhizobium sp. M4B.F.Ca.ET.089.01.1.1 | reverse complement strand
CCCTCTGATGGTTGAAAGTCTGCGTCTCTGGGAGCGCATGAATGAAGAACTGGAGTTTGAGACGGGATTTCACCGGTCCGGTATTCTGTTCGCGGCCGATAACGACGAGAACATTGCCCAAAATGAAGCATGGCTAGAAAAGGCGCGCCAGAATCAAATTGAGGCTAGGATGGTTTCTGGCCCGGAGATCAAGCGCCTTATACCCGGAGCGGACAAACGTTGGAGAGCCGGGCTTTTTTGTGCGACGGATGGACGAGCCGAACCGCATCTTGCGACGACTGCGGTCGCATTAGCTGCCCGCCGCAGTGGCGCTTCAGTGCTCACTAATTGTGCCGTGCGCGGATTGGAGTTGAGCGCCGGCAGGGTGTCTGGAATCATCACTGAGCATGGCCGAATTTTTTGCTCAACTGTCGTATTAGCGGCGGGTGCGTGGTCTCGTCGCTTTCTCAAGGATCTCGACATAACGTTGCCTCAGTTGAAAGTCTTGGGAAGTGTGATGCGCACATCTCGTGTCGACGATGGCCCTGAGGCGGCGCTCTGGAGCAGCGAGTTCGCGTTGCGCAAACGCATTGACGGCGGTTACACCATTGCCAATGGAAACGCCAGCGTCGTCTCGATTGTCCCGGACAGTTTTAGATTCTTCGCCAACTTCTTACCAGCATTGCGATCGGATTTTAAGAACTTGAGGTTGCGCGTCGATGGTCGATTCATAAAGGAATGTTCGGAATCGCGCCCTATACCGCCCGATCGAATTTCGCCATATGAGAGGACTCGCGTCCTCGATCCAGCGCCAGATAAAGCAGGTCTGCGTACAACGTTCGACAAGTTGAAGAAGGCGTTTCCGGTCTTTGCTTCGGCCACGGTGGTTCAGCAATGGGCGGGGTTGATGGATGTGACCCCTGACGCTATCCCAGTCATCTCACAGGTTGATGCTGTTCCGGGTCTGATTGTCGCGACAGGATTTTCTGGTCATGGTTTCGGCATAGCTCCGGGCGCTGGGCGCTTGGCTGCTGATCTCGTCATAGGCACTCCCCCCGTAGTTGATCCCACAGACTTTCGTTTTTCTCGGTTCAGCGATGGGACGCGTGTGAGACGATAACGGGCCTTTGAAGGGAAGACATGAAATCGGGGAGGTGCTCGCGCAGTGACGGGCTGCTTCATCTTGCAGAAGCAGAACTCTAACGACGCAATACGGAGGAGGCCTCAAAGGGAACGATCAACTTTGCAATTTGTTCTACGGCATTCCGGCGCGTCTGTGCGTCGCGCCGAAAGAGATGAAGCGACACTGCCGAGCAAAAGATCTGTTCAAAGGCCGTCATTTCGACCGAGCCTGCGCGATCTGGACGAGATGATGGCCGAACGCGGCCTGAACGTCGACCATTCGACCGTGCACCGCTGGGTCGTTCACTTCTCGCCCCAGCTTCTGGAGCGCTTCAACGGGCGCAAGCGCGCCGTCACCGGCAAGTGGCACATGGACGAGACATGCATCAAGATACGCGGCCAACGGATGTATCTCTATCGTGCCGCTTCTTCCAGAAGGCCCTGGAGCGCCACGGCAGACCGGATCGCATCGTCGACGGTAGCCCGACGAATCATGAGGCGATCATTTCCTGCGACGCTTCATGCGCCGATGGTCTGCTCGATCCGATTGTTGCGGTACTTGCTCTTGCGGATGCGGATCGGCTTCAGCGCTCGTCGCGATCGATTCCGCAGACGGTGTTCGGCGCCGCGCTCGGTCAATGCTCGGCTTCAAGTCGATGGCCGGTGCCGAAGCCGTCCTTTCCGCGTCGAGATGGTTCACATGATGCGCAAACGGCATGCAAGGGCGATCTGGCCGCCGGGTTTAAGCGGCGCCGCGACGGCCGAAGATCCTGCAACCCGGGCGCGCGTGCTGCAACGACGGCTGTGGAGTTGCACGTAAGCGCCATTCGGCCGATATGCCTGACCAGAAAAAATGCCCTGTTTGCTGGCCATGAGATCGGTGCCGAAAACTGGGCGCTGCTCTCATCCGTTGTTGCCACCTGCAAGCTTAACGACGTTAATCCCGTTGCCTACCTCACCGAAACCCTCGGCGCCATCATCAACGGCCATCCGCAGAGCCAGATCGAAGAACTCATGCCCTGGCGGTTCAAGAAAACGTCAAGCCCAAATCCATAGGCGATCGGCAAGGCGTTTTCGACCGGGTTGGTATCGAGCTCGAGCCGGCCATCGTCCAGGAAGCGGGTGAGCCCCTCCCAATGGGCAAGACCATAGCGGATGTCTTCGGCCAGCTTTGATCCCGAGGAGATCATCGACAATTGCTTTTCAAACCATGGCTTCAAGGCGGCGATGATCGGGGAGGAGTGCTCTGTCGCGCGGCGAGCCGAGCTTGTGGCGTCATGCCGCGCACCGTCGTCTCGACGGCGTAGAGCGTAGCGATCTGGCGCACGGCGGCTTCGGCGATCGGGGACTTGGCGGGGAGCGGGAAAAAGATGGGGGTCAAGCTGCAAGAGCAAGCTTGGCTTGCTTGAGCCGACCGTCAGCAACCGCTGCCCTGACCTGCAGTACTCGGTGAGCGCCGATGGGAGACCAACGCATCTGACGCTTCTTGTTCATACGAGCATTCACGAGGCTGTTGGCGGCGCTTTCGGCCGGAGAGCTCGAGATCGGTTGACCCGACCAGTATCGGTCGCAGTAGTCGACCATCGAAGTCTTGTTCTGGACTAGGTAGGTCTGAAGATTGCCGACCAGTTCGTATAGGCGCTTGAGCTTTTTACTGGCGTCTCGCATCTTATATTAGCGTGCTGCTCCAACTGGTAGAGCATGTTCCTCACAGCTCTCGTCGCCTCCTTGATATAACCGCTCCAGAGGAGATGCCGCAGCCTCGGCACTTGAACGGCGACGTCCCAAAGGTAGAGGTTCAGATCACCGCCGTGCCTGATTCCTTCCCATGTTTGTTCGATGTGCCGAAGCCGCATAGACAAATGGAACCAGTCAGTGGGTTACGGGCTGCCGAGTTGCGCTGAGCACAATACCTTGCAGCCCGGCGTCTCCGTCGCTGAAAACGATGACGTCGCGGCCAGGCAACCATCCTTGAGCCCGCAGCGCGGCACGAACCGCGTCGTGCTTGCCAGTGGCAACATTTGGCGCGGCGGCGAACTGGCGCGATGGCCGGCCTTTGGCCACAACGCGCCCCATGGCGATTTCGAAATGCCGGCTTTGATATCCGGGAACCGCCCGGATGTAGGCACCGTCAATGAATACGGAAATGGGCGATCCGTCGGCTCGGCTGATGCGATAGGGGCTTGCGACGTCCCGCTTCTCGATCTGATCGGCGACCTTGGCGAGCCGGTTGACAACGGTCCGATGATTGTGTGGTCGCGGAGCGGGCACAAAGAGATCGAGCACACGGGCGGCTTCTCGAAACGATAGCCGGGAGCCGAGTTCAGCCTGGATTCGCTCCAATTCCGGCGTTGCTCTGCCCTTCAACAGGGTCTTGATGCTTCCGGTGTCCGATCTTGCCGTCTTTCCGCAGGCGCAATTGCGGAACCGAGGCACTCGCAGGCGACAAATGCCGAAGAGCGAATGGACTGTACGAGATCGATAATCATGAATCCGCGAAATCGGTTGCATTCGTGACATTTCCGATCCTGCCAACCGGCTTGATCCGCCTGAAACTGCGTGAGTTCCTCCTGGAGGCGGCGCTGTATCGCCTTGCCCTCCTCCAAAGAGAGGCCGAAGTCGTCGAGGCGCGCTCCGTCGACAATGCGCTCGACAGCCGCGATCTCCCGACGTTGTGGAACGCCATCGGCCCCAACAAACTCGACCCAAACCTTCATCCTCAATTGCGCTGTCACCTAGTGCCCCTTCCGAAAAAGAAGCCCCGGCTACGCCAAATTTCTTACCCCCATCTTTTTCCCGCTCCCCATTAGGCGAGAAGTCTCACCTTTAAATACAGCGCGACACCCGGGGCAGGCTTTACGGGCAGCCTTGCGGCTCGATGCGGCCTCCGCTCCGGATGCCCCCGCAGCCCCCTTGGGGGCCGAGACTGGCATCGGTCGCCGACAAGCCGTCTGGCCTCACCCGCCAGATGCCCCGCGCGTCAGGGGTAGGTCGCGTTCACTTCGGGCGGCAACGAGTCAGGCTGTCCTTCCCTCCCCCTTCGTTCCATAGAGAGTTTCGAATATGCATCGCCTAGAGCGTCGCGTCGAAGCTCCTCTCCGGCCTCCGCAGCAGGCCAATCTCCTCAACTTTGCGGTCGCTGGAGAGTCAGCTGTCCACCTCTTCAGCGATCAAGAAGATGCGCCAAGTCGATATCTCGTGGCATATTTAGATGTATTGAATACTCCACTTGCAATTTGTCATTTTCCGTTTTAATGTGAAGAAAAATGGGGCTAGGCGCCCGCCGATAATTATCGAGTCGGTGGATTGCATGTAAAAATCCGACTAGAATAGTCTAATGTCTGTGCTATGTCAGTCTGCGTGCTTCATATCGCGTGGCCGTCTAAAGCATTGCTCGAGATGCATCGTTAAGTAGTGGGCGCAACGGTCATGCGACTGGGTCAGTTTCGCTTTCTCGGCATCGGATTTATTCTGTCTTTTACCCTTTCGGGCTGCGTCGGCGCGCAAAACGTGCAAAGCGCTGAAGTCAAAGTATATGGATCGCCTAGCATCGACCCAAGGAGTTACGCAGGCAACGTCGAGTACGCGAAACGGTTGGCCGACGAGTATATGCGGCTATCGGATCAAGCATCCTCCGCACAGGATGCCGCTGCCCTGGGCCTCATCGCAAGCGCGGGCGTTGCGGCCGGAGGATTGCTGTATGGGGGAAGCACGGATTTGATTAAGGGCGCGGGCCTCGCTGCAGGTTCACTGGGCGCGACAACAACGTATTTCAAACCCGGCGAGGCAAGCTCCGATCTATTGGACGCCGCCGAGCAGCTTTTATGCATCAGCAAGGTAAGCGACCCTCCGCCATACGATCAGGTGGCGGGCAGTGAAATCATAAGACAAGGGGTTATGACGGTACGCTTGAACCTGAGAAAGAAGCTTAGCCACACTCTGCCGGACTATAAGCAACTTGTAGAGACGTTGAAGACATCAATTTCAGAACAATCAGCAGCCAAGCACGATTACACAGGCAAGGCCGTGACCCTTGAAGACCTCAAGGTCGAAGTCAACAAGTGCGTGCTCTGAGGAGCATGGCGACTGCTTAAGCCCTGCGAAGGGGAGGCATCGGTGGCGCTCGAGGGTAGCGGTCAGCTTCGCATAAAGGTGCGCAACAAGCCATTTTCGGTCCTTATCAGATCGACAGAGCCATTTCCCTCCTGGGGTATTCGCTGGAACCTTTGTCCGCCGTGCCGCAGACCCGACCGCGGGGCTGCCGGGAGTGTACGATTAGGATGAGCTTGTCGCTGGGATCGCCGATGCAGCGGGTGGCAAGGCTGTTTTGCGTGCTCGCCCTTTTCGAGCTGGTTTCTCTTTGGCCGAGCCGTGCGGAAGAGCCTAGCGACTATAGCGGCGAGGTGCCAGCTAGCCTGCGCGGACCATTCATCTTCGAACCAGATGTCGTCGTCGCATTGGACTGTGCTCAGCACAGCGCGTGTGACGGCCCGCTGAATTTTCGGACCCTGATCGAGGCGAAGGCAAGGAAGTACGAGGAACTGGGCCAGAAGAATCCATTCTTGCTTGGGATCGCCGAGCCAATCCAGCGCACCCTGGCCACCGACCTCAACGAACTGACGACCAAGGCCGATGCCAAGGACTTTCAGCTCCATACCGAATTTCTGACCGACCCGGGGTCGAGGATCGAACTGGTTGGGGTCATCAACCGCATGGATCGCCAGTTCATTACCGACCCATCCCTGACTCCTGCACAGCGCGGTTGCGGCGAGATATCCGTGATCTACCGCTTCTCCTACGATCTCGCGAACGGCCGCAAATCCAGGCTGCCGGTGACGATGAACATCGTGTTTCCCGCTTTGCCCGGCGATACGCATGGAGGAGCGATCATCTGCCAAGGCGTTGCAGAGCGGTGGGTGGGCGAACTCGCGCGGCCAGCCGGCCGAACGCCGACCCAAAAGGTAGAAGATCTGTTGGACACCGGGAGCGGCCCACTCGCCTTGATCAAAGGCGAGGACATGCTCCGCATAGAGATCAACGCCCAAGTGTATCGGAAGCCAGCGGGTGTGGTC
>NZ_RZOS01000355.1:0-6183 GCF_004022605.1 Mesorhizobium sp. M4B.F.Ca.ET.089.01.1.1 | reverse complement strand
GAGATCGACCTCGACGCGATCAGGAACAATTACCGTCAGCTGCGCGCGCATCTGCCTGAAAAAGTGAAAATTTTCGCGTGCTTGAAGCGCAATGGATATGGCTGTGGAGCGGGGCCTGTCGCCCGCGCCTTGGCGGCAGAGGGGGCTGACGGCTTTGCTGTCGCCACGTTGCCGGATGCCATGGCCATTCGGGAAATGGGTATCGAGCTCCCGGTTCTGCTCTATCCCGGTCCTCTGCCGACATCGGCGAAAATAATTGAAGCGCTCGGACTCACCGTAACCGTCTCCAACCTCGATGAACTGGAGCGCTGGCGTGCGGCCATGACCACCACCCGCATTTTCGTTAAGACGGACCTCGGGTTTTTCAGGGCTGGGGCCACGCCGCAGGAGATGGGTCGACTTCTTGCCGCCGCGCAAGCCTGTAACGACGTCGAAGTACAGGGGCTCTACGCCCATCTGAGCGAGTTGCCCACAGCTACGCCTTCGGATGCAAGCGAGCAATTCGCCCGTCTGCAGCGGATTCTGCAGCATGCCCAGGCGTCTGGCACCCGTCCTCCCATCACTATGATGTCAAGCACCGTAGGTGTGCTTCGGTTTCCTGCGATGGATCTCGATGCCGTCGATCCCGGAGCCTTGTTTGTCGGTCTTCCCGAGACAGATCAACCCACGCGGCCCGTCACTCTGCGGCCGGCGCTTAAAGCGATTTCGACATGCCTCGTTTCCGTCAAGCGGATCGATGCTTCTCTCGGCCCGATACCAGACATACCCGGTTTTCGGCCGGGAATGACCATCGGTGTACTGGGTATGGGATGGGGGGATGGACTTCCGCGCCACGTCCCAGTTGAGGCGGAGGCGTTGGTGAGGGGGCAGCGCGCGCGCCTGCTTACTCCCGCGCACCTCGAACACTTGCGCGTCGATCTGACGGACGTCCCTGATGCGAGGTTCGGCGACCAGGTGCTCCTGCTTGGGCAGCAAGGGAATCAGACGATCACCCAGGAAGAAGTCGCCGCTCAATGGGGCACAGACGTTATCGGTCTTTATGCCCAGCTCCGGGACCACATTCCGCGTGTTTATGTCTGAAAAATTGAGGCAGAAATAGAGGATTCAGAATGAATGCGTTTAGAACAACAATGACGACCACGATGCATGCAATTCCTCGCCATACGGTGACCGACGCCGCAGCCGAAGCGATCCACGTCGAGGACCTGCACAAGAAGTTTGGCGCGCTCCATGTATTGAAGGGTGTCTCCCTATCTGCGCGCGACGGTGATGTGGTGGCGGTCATCGGTGGCAGCGGCTCGGGCAAATCAACGCTACTTCGCTGTATCAACTGCCTGGAAAACCCGACCAGCGGCGTTGTCAGGGTGAATGGCGAGGAAATACGCCTCAAGCCTGACGGGAATGGAGGCACCGTCCCGGCGGATCGAAAGCAGATCGAACGCATACGTTCCAGGCTCGGCATGGTCTTTCAGAGCTTCAATCTCTGGAGCCACATGACCTTGATCGAAAATGTGATCGAGGTACCGGTCCATGTGCTCGGCATAAAGCGTGAAATGGCGATCGTTGATGCCGAGAAGCTGCTTGCGAGAGTGGGACTTCTGGAAAAGCGGGACGTTTACCCGGCATTTCTGTCCGGCGGGCAGCAGCAGCGTGGTGCTATCGCTCGCGCCCTCGCGGTCCAGCCACGCGTCATGCTCTTCGACGAACCGACGTCATCGCTCGATCCTGAACTCATCGGCGAAGTTCTGGGCGCAATTGGCGATTTGGCCAGAGAAGGTCGCACCATGATCCTGGTCACGCACGAAATGAAATTCGCTCGCGAGGTCGCGACCCACGTAGTCTTTCTTCATGAGGGCCGCCTCGAAGAAGAAGGGACACCGGACGCAATATTCGGCTCGCCAAAATCGGAGAGGCTTCAACAGTTCATTCGCAGAGTAAGCTAGTGGATGAAAAACTAGAGTCAACCATAACCTGAAGGGGAACGTGAAATGAAAATACTTTCCAAAATGACGGTAGCAGTGGCAGTCTTGTGTGCAGCGACTTTGGTCGCGCAAGCTGAACAGGTGAAGGTCGGAATCGCGGCAGAGCCATACCCTCCGTTCTCGTCTCTGAACGCCTCAGGAAAATGGGTCGGCTGGGAGATTGAAATCATCGATGCGATCTGCGGCGAGGCAAAACTGGACTGCGTCATCACCCCGGTCGCTTGGGACGGAATCATTCCTTCTCTGACGGCCAAGAAAATCGATGTCATCATGAATTCGATGTCTATCACCAACGAACGCAGGAAGACGATCGATTTCTCCGACAAGTACTATGATAGTAGCGGTTACTCAATCATCGGTCCGAGAGGAGTTGCGTTGGAGCCAACGGCTGAAGGCCTCAAGGGCAAGATTCTGGGCGTTCAGGTCTCCACGGCTGCCCAGATCTACGCCACAAAGCATTTCTCAGACAGCTTGGCCGAAATCAAAACGTACCAGACACAGGATGAGGTCACCCAGGACCTGGCCGCCGGCCGTATCGACGCAATTCTGATTAGTCCAATTACCATCGGTGAATTCTTGAAGAGCGAACGGGGCAAGGCCTGCTGCGAGATAAAAGGTGAGGTTGCCAAAGATCCCGAGGTCCCGGATCTCGGCGTCGGCGCGGGGTTGCGTAAAGGAGATACCGAGCTTAAGGACAAGATCAACGCCGCGATAAAGGAGATCCGGGCGAACGGTAAGTACAACGAGATTTCGAAGAAGTATTTCGACTTCGACATCTACGGCGACTGAAGACACATTGTCCGAGTAAATTGACCCTCGCAACCACCCCTTCCTCATAAAGCGTCGAGACAGGGTGGGATCCTTCCTCGCGCAGCAGTGCGCGGCAGGCTCTGGCGGGGGTCAACCCTCAAAGCTGTTTTGGAGGCGTTCTTGACCGACTCTCTTTTTTTGCCGCTGGCGCAGCCCGGAATTTTCGAGTTGCTTGCACCTACGCCGCCTGGCTGGGGCGGAAATCTGCTCCGCGGGTTCATAAATTCCATTGGGATCGGGATGGGGGCCTTCGCCGTGGGATTGCTTATCGGCACTGGCGGTGCTTACGGCAAGCTCTACGGCGGGGCCGTGCTCCGCGATCTGCTTAAAGTCTACACCACTCTCGTCCGCGCGGTACCGGAACTGGTGCTAGTCCTGCTTATTTTTTTCGCGGTTCCGGACTTGATCAATCGCCTCCTGGAAACTCTGGGCTATGGGCCGGTCGACGTTAGCGGGCTCGTAGCAGGCATCGTTTCTCTCGGCTTGGTACAAGGTGCATACGCAACAGAAGTGCTGCGCGGTGCGATCCTGGCGGTACCACAAGGCCAAATCGAGGCAGGACGGTCATTCGGTATGACCCCGACGACGCTGATGCGACGCATCACTCTGCCTGCGATGCTCCCCTTCGCGATTCCAGGTCTGGCGAATCTTTGGCTGGTTGCAACTAAGAATACAGCTCTTCTGGCCGTTGTCGGCTTCAACGAACTGACGCTGGAAACACGACAGGCTGCAGGTGCTACAAAAGCCTACTTCACCTTCTTCATGGCCGCTGGCGTGCTTTATCTATTACTTACCTTGATTTCCAATGTCTTCATTGGACGGGTCGAGCATTGGGCAAGCCGCGGCCGGCTGCCGATAGCGGAGAGCCGCTGATGACTTATTCCGCGACTACCTCGGCGAACTGCCTTCCCCCTGCCTGGTTCGAGCCGCATCGCATAGTATTGATCGCGATAGCCATTGCCTTGGTCACCGCAGCAGCCGTCTTCATGCGCTGGGATTGGTTACCCAACTACTACACGCTTGCGATTGCCGGTTTATGGCGAACGATTTTGATCCTAATCGTGACCTGCGCCTTCGGCTTCGCGCTAGCCGTGCCGCTTGGGCTCGCTCAAGTGACGGGGCCGGTTTGGGTCAGCCTTCCAGCGAAAGCTGTCTGCACCGTAATTCGAGGCACACCGTTGCTTCTGCAACTTTGGTTGCTCTATTATGGGCTTGGCTCGCTTTTCCCCGAATATCCGTGGATTCGCGAGTCCGATCTCTGGCCCCTTTTTCGCCAGGCCTGGCCTTACGCTGTACTTGCTCTGTCGTTGTCCTGTGCAGGGTATGAGGGCGAGGTTATGCGGGGTGCTTTTGCCGGCGTGCCGCTTGGCCAGCTTGAGGCCGCACGCGCTTTCGGTATGGGCCGTTGGAAAGTATTTCGTCGGGTTTGGTTGCCGCAGGCAATCCATAAGGCGTTGCCGACCTTGGCTGGTGAAACCGTGCTGCAGCTCAAATCGACACCGCTTGTCGCTACGATCACAGTCATCGACCTTTACGCCGTCGCACTCCGAGTTCGTCAGGATACGTTCGTGATATATGAGCCATTGCTCCTGCTTGCTCTGATATACATGGTCCTCACGGGATTGATCGTATGGATCTTCAATCGTCTCGAGGTGCGAATCCCGGTCCGTGTGGGATGACGCGCTAAAGCAGCGCGCGGCGAGAAGTCGGTCGACCGCCAAATCCGCAAGCCGCAAGTTACCGATGCTGCGATCAGGATTCGATGATGTCTTGACCAGGAATCAAGTCGATTCCGAGCCCTCGGTACATCGCAGCCAAACAGTCCGGCTCACATCACAATCGATTTCATCGATCTCCAGACCCTCCTTAGATGTGAGCTTTCGTGCTGCGTGGCGTCGCAAGAAGCAGGCTTGTCTCACTGCCAGTGATCCCGGGGATTAACCTGATCCGCCCGAGCACGTCATTGAAATCAGTCAGCGTCGCCGTGCTCAGTTCCACGATTAAATCCCAACGCCCGTTGGTCGTATGGATCTCAGAGATTGCCGGAAGCGCGCCTAAGGCTCGGACGACGCGGTCCGCGGCGCGGCCTTCGATCTCGATCATCATGATGCCGCGCACCCGTTGCTCCATAGCATCCGAACGCAGGATCACCGTGTAGCCGACGATTTCGCCCGACTCCTTCAGCCGGTCCATGCGTGCCCGCACAGTGGCGCGCGACACGTCGAGCTCGATGGCCAGGTCGGAGATGCTTCTCCGCCCGTCATGGCGCAACAGCGTGACTAGCTTCTCATCCAGATTATCCATATTACCTGCCCACAATGTAGCTTCTGCAACAATAGTTTATTCGATGAATTGTCTATTTTGACAAGCAATATTATCCGAGTTGCTCCGGTCATGCTTTAGTATCGCGACAGGTTTCATCCGGAACGAGGAGAGCCGAGCGCAGTCTGGCTGGACTGGATCGGCGTCCTGGGTGGCGTGCCAGACATTCCGCCGCTGGCCAGCCCGGTCCCGACTGCTCGGCTTACAAAAGTCTCCCCGTCAACCCTACTGGGTGATGCTAGCAATCGTCTTACCCTCTTTGACGGTGCGGCGCTTTTGTTCCCCTCAGGTCATGCCAGATTCTCAAGTTGGCTTAAATCAACTCTCAATTTGAGAACCAGAACATCAAAAAATGGCAAATTGTCCCATTCATCTCGCCAGAGCATCGTGATGAGGATTGCTCCGTAAATGTATTAATTGAAAGCAGACCATGCTGTGTACAGTCGTTGGCGCGCCGGTCCAGGACGGGCCAGACGAATGGGCTCCGACCTAGGGCGGGGCGCTGCGCCCGGAAGGGAAAACCACCTCGTCTCAAAATACCGATTACTTACCAAGACGAAAACTCTGGAAGATCTGCTTCAGTCGAATAGTGACATGCCCCTGTTTTGATCTTCTTTTGCAAGGAACTCAATGTCTAAAGCAACGCTCAAGGTCGGGGCAGCTCAGTTTGCAAGCGTGATCGGCGACGTCGATGCGAATATTCCACGTCATCTCGATTGGATAGCACAGGGTCGGAGTCGTGGCCTCGACCTCTTAGTTATGCCGGAGCTGTCGCTAACTGGCCACTACGGGCCGTTGAGTCTGTTGGATGTGGCGATGCGCAACAGCGACCCCCGGCTAAGCCGGCTTGCCGAATCGGCAGGCGGCATGTCGGTCGTCGTCGGATTTATTGAAGAAGCTCCCGCAGCCCAATTCTACAACACAACGGTGATATTGCGCGGCGGCGGCGTGGTCTATCTGCACCGCAAGATCAACCTGCCAACCTATGCCAAGCTGGAGGAAGGTAAGCACTACGCGCAGGGCCGGTTCGTCGACACCTATGGGCTCGACGACAACTGGCGGGCCGGAC
>NZ_RZOS01000354.1:0-6195 GCF_004022605.1 Mesorhizobium sp. M4B.F.Ca.ET.089.01.1.1 | reverse complement strand
ATGCCGAGCGAGGCGGTGATCGCCGGCATCAGGAAAGACATCGAGGCCTATGAGGCGAAGCGGGCTTCAACCTACGGGCAGGTCCGCTGGCGGGTGCCGCTGTTCGTCGGCCTGGGGCTGGTGTTCGTGGCGCTTGTCGCCTGGCTGTTCAACGCGGCCGCCGACCCCAACGAGCAATGGTTCTCGACCCCGCACGTCTTCCTCTATGTCGGCGGCTTCGGGGCGGCGGTGCTGCTTTATTTCCAGGCGGTGAGACCGGCGACCAGGCTGCAGCAATCGTTCCGCGATACGGTTCTGCCGATGATCTTCGGCTTCGTCCGCGATGTGCGCTACCAGCATGGCGTGCGGCCGAATTCCTTCGACCGGCTGCCGCGCGAGACGATCGGGGCGTTCAACCGGCAGAGCTTCGACGACATCATATCTGGCCGCTACGAGGATTTCCCTTTCGAGCTTTACGAGGCGAAGCTGACGGAGGGCTCCGGCAAGAGCCAGCAGACGGTCTTCAAGGGCGTCATCGTCGCCTTCGAGACCATCGAGCCGTTCCCAGGCATGCTGGTTGCGGCGCGCAAGGCCGGCAAGGTGGTCGGCTTCTTCCGCGGCATGTTCTCCAGCAAGCTGCAGGAACTGGCCTGCGGCGTGCCGGAACTCGACGCCAGCTACGAGTTCCGCACCGACAATGTCGACGCGGCGAGGCCGCTGGTCACCGGACGCCTGGCCAGCGCGCTGACCTGGCTCGGCGAGACATGGCCATATGACCAGGCCCGCATCGCGCTCAACGGCAGCGACGGCTTCCTGCTCATGCCGCGCAGCAAGAATTTCTTCGAGCTGCCGGACATCTCCGTGCCGATCGACTACCAGACCCATATCGCGCCGATGATCGCCGATCTCGGCGCCATGCTGGCGACGGCGGCGCTGGTGCGCAAGATCGGCGCCGCGGACGACGCGGCCGGCTAAAGCGCGTCGTGCTGGAAACGGATCCAGGCGACGCGGTTTAGATCTTTGTTTTATGCATGTCGTTTTCGCAAAACCGCTGCACACTTTTGCGCGACATGCATTGGCTCTCAGCAGTCGAAGCCGTAATTGCTGCGCAAATCATCCGCATCCTGCTCGGACATCTTCTTCAGCATCACGCAGACGGTGTAGCTGCCGACCTGATGGCCGTCCCTGATGTAACCCCAGTCGGAAATGTCGTCGCGGGAGAATTCGATATACTGGCCGTAGACGACATTTTGGACGATCTCGGGCTCGTTGGCCAAAATGCCGGCAAAGCCGGTGGCGGTGCGCTTGAAGGGGATGACCCAGAAATGCTCCGTCGCATCGCCATCGACGATCATCACCTTCAGTTTGAATTTGTCGGTTCCTGGCGGCGGGGCCTCGGACAAGGCCAGGAAGTCATCCAGGCTGGCTCGAGCCTGTTCTATCGCCGCCGTCATCTCCGGATCGTCCGACCGCACCATGACGGTCTTGTCGTCGCCTTGCGCCTGAACATGCGCGGGCGCAAACGCCAGCATCAGGGACAGCACCGTGCGGGCTAAGACCTTCATGCAACGACCCCTCCACCCCGGAAGGCCGGCATCATCGTGCATCAAGTGCCGGCTTTCAACCGAAGCGCAGCTTCATGCCGAGGATGGCGATCACGAACAGGAAGGTGACGCCATTGGCGAGGATGACCGGCCAGGAGCCGATCAGCAGGCCGTAAAGCGTCCACAGGAAGACGCCGGTGGCGATGGAGCCGGTGGCGAACAGCGAGATGTCGCCGGCGCGGCGTTCGCGCGCGACCTTGGCGACCTGCGGAATCCAGCCAAGCGTGGTGATGAGGGCGGCAAACGCGCCGATGATTTCGATTGCGGGATGCAAGGGCGGGAACTTTCGAGCAAGCACCTGATGTGCGGTGCGTCCTATGGCAGATCGACCGAGTCCTGGGAAGCGGGCAGCGCCGCTGGACCAATCAAACAAAGCGGGTCGCCCCGCTTTGTTGCTTAAAGTCCGCTCGGCACGATCCCGGCCAGCCAGCCCGCCGACCGCTTGGCCATGCCGACCGTCGCGGACGCGGCGCGGCTGAGATCGGTCTTGACCACGGCGTAGCCGGCCTTGGTGCGGTAGAGCACCGCGCTGCCGCCATTGACCGCCGCTTCATAGGCGACCGGCTTCGCGGCTTCGGTTTCCGCTACCGTGGCCGGCGAGCCGACGGGGACGCTGGGGCGGTGGCTGAGCTCGGGCGGCAGCGGATCGACCGTGGCCTGCCTGGGCGTCAGGTCAGGCTTCGAGGCTATCGTGGCGAGTTCGGAGGAAGACGCCGAGCCCTTGGCGCGGCAGATGCCTGAGACCAGCGGATAGTTGAAGTTGCGCTCGTGCAGCATCTGGCTTTTCATCGCCGCTTCGCAATCGGCGATCGTCGCCCACTTGGCCGGCGTTTCGCCGATATACTCGCAAAGCTTGGCGTCGCAGTCGCAGCCGACGATGGTCATGGCGACAAGGGCGGTCTTGATCACGGTCTTGTCCTTCGGATTCGTTCCCAAATGACCAGTCGCCGGGGAACAAGGCGGGATTTGGCCACGATTGTGATTTGTGCGTGACGGAATGTTTCCGAGGCTCCCGCTGTGACTGAAAATCCTCAACCGTCGTAGACGTGCTCGAGCCTGGCACCGGCTTTGATCAGCGCCGGCAACGCCACATGCAGCTTGCGCACGGCGACGGTCAGGCCGGTGCGGCGCGTGTCCGGGTCGGCCGGGAGCGGATAGCTGAACAGGGCACGCGTCCCTTCAGGCATGGCGATCTCGGCTGGCGAAAGCACGGTGAGCATGATCTCGTCATTGCCGCCGATCTCGACGAAGGACACGCCCTTGTCGATCAGGCGCGGGATCATCTCGCTCAGTTGACCATCCCCGGTGACGAAGACCGTGCCATCGGAGCCGAAATCACGCTCGAGCAAAGTGTCCGGCTCGGTGCGCGTCGCCTCGCCGACCGGCCCCTTGGCCCAGACATGGATGCCGGCCGGATCGGAGGCCGGGGCTAATGTAGCGCTGACGAACCCGGCATAGACCTGCTTGACGGTGTCGGCGAGGCCGAAGGCGAGCTTGCGCTCGCCGCTGCGCACGGCGCCATCGCCCGGAGCCGGCTGGACGCCGAACAGTCCGGCGCGCTTTTCGGCATAGGGGAACTGGTACCACGGCGCCCGGTCGAGGAAGCCGGCGTATTCATTCGCCATCCTGGCCTGGTAGCCGTCGGTCGCTGTGCGCCTGCCGGCGATCGCCTCGGTGATGCGGCCAACGGTGTTTTCATAGGCCCATTGCAGTGCCAGTTCGACGGTCTGGCCGATGCCGATGACGACCTGCGTGCGGTGATCGGCGACGTTGAATTCGCTCCCCGAACTGGCTCGGATCATCGTCGCGTAGCCCTGCCAGAAGCGGCCGACATAGGACCAGTAGGGAAAGCCGCTCGGCTGGTCCTTGGCGACGAAGCCGGCATAGTCGCGGGCCGCGTAGACGACCGTCCAGTACGGATAGGCGAGATAGGTCGCTTGCCGCGGCTGCTGGTAGCCGGGGATTTCGGCGCTGACCTTTTTCGCGAGCGGGTTTGGCGGGGCGCCGTCGGCGACACCCTCCAAGGGCGTGAGCGACGAGGTGGTCAGGAAACCGTAGCCCAGCCCGGCCACCGGGATGAGCACGATGATCACCGCCAGCCAAAGGATCGTCTTGACGATGCGTCGCAGCCAACGGAGCAGGATCATGGCCGTTCAGGCCATGGCGAAGGGGTCGTGGCCGCGCCTTGCCCGCGCGAACCTCGGCCGTCCTGTGGCATGGGCGATGGCAGGCCTCCAGAACAGCGTCATGAAGCATCCCCTTCAATCGACATGGAACGTTAGCCGATTCCGGCGCCCGTTGCGAAAGGGAAAGCCCAAAAACAGTCGGCGCTGGGATTTCTCCCAGCGCCTCCCTGTCAGATCAGGACACGGTCGCGGCAGCAACTCCCGAAAGATGTCGCGCCAAGCCGGCCTTGATTTTGACGGTCCTGCCAGTCGCCACCCGAGGGCAGCGCCCGTTCCAGACCCCGCCGGTCTCCACCCTTGCGGGCTTCGCCCAGCGTGCCATCGAAGGTTTTCACCGGCCTTCATGGCAGCATCGGTCCGCCGTTGGCGTTCGCACGCTTTCCGCGGCCCCGCCGACATCCGTCCCTCCAACAGGCAAGCCTGCTCTCGTTCTGGACCGTACGGGCCTCAGGAAATCCGCCTTTCCGCTTTGCCTTTCGGCTGGGCGATCGGTAGCCGCCTGAGATGGGTTCAACGTACGCCGGGTAAGGGTTTTGGGGAACTGCCCCCAGCCTGTGGATAGCGGGATTATCGGGGACCAAGCCAAGGCGGCGCAGGATTTTTTCGGGAAGCCGACGAAAGAGGCGCGAAACGCGGCCGCGTTGCGCCTGATCCGGCATTGCCGGACATTCGGCGCTTGCCCCGCGAGGCGGCGCGGGCTTCAATGCCGGCAAAGGATTCCAGGCGCAAGCGCTCCTGTGATTCCTTCAGGGGAGGTTGCTTGAAGGTCGGGGTTGTTCTCAATCCGATTGCCGGCGGCGGCTGGCTGAAACGGCACTGGCCGGAGGTCAGCGCTTCGCTGAAGAAGCATTTCGGCGATTTCGAGCTGCGCGAGACACAGGCCGAAGGCGACGCCGAAAGGCTGGCGCTCGACCTCGCTGCCAGCGGCTTCGATCTGGTCATTGCGGCGGGAGGCGACGGCACGGCGAGCGAAACGGCGGACGGACTGCTGCAGGCGTTCGATGAAACCGGCCGGATATGCGAGCTCGGCCTCTTGCCTTGCGGCACCGGCATCGACTTTGCTCGCGGGCTCGGCCTGCCGCGCGACATCGATGCCACGCTGAAGCACATCGCCGAAGCCAAGCCGCGCAAGGTCGATGCAGGGCGCATCTGCTACATCGACGATCATGGCGCGCTGGCCAGCCGCCACTTCATCAACATCGCCAGCCTGGGCCTCTCGGGGGCGACGGACCGCGCGGTCAACGCCGACAAGCGCAAGGGCAAGGTCTCGGCCAAGGCGCTGTTCTTCTGGCGCACGGTTCTGGAGTTCATGCGCTACCGCTTCCAGGACGTCAGGATCACCGTCGACGACGGCGCGCCGGTCGAGGCGCGCATGGCGCTGGTGGCGGTCGCCAACGGAAAGTTCTTCGGCGGCGGCATGATGATCGCGCCCGACGCGGAACTCGGCGACGGCGCCTTCGACATCGTCATCCTGCGCGCGGCGAGCAAGCTGAGGCTGATCCTCGACATCCGGCTGCTCTATGGCGGACGGCACCGCAACCATCCGGCGATCACCATCCTGCGCGGCAAGAAAGTGGTTGTCGAACCGCTCGGCGATGTGGAAAAGAACGGCGCGCTGGTCGACATAGACGGCGAGTCGCCGGGCCGGATTCCGGCGACGTTCGAGATCCTGCCCAACGCGCTGACGCTCAGATACTGAATCAAGACGTTGAGGAATTGATTCAGGCGGTTGCCGGTCTGATTCCGGCGAGCCACCCAATTCGCTGAAATCGCTCGTAAAGTTTAGCCGCCTCAGATTTCCAGCCTGGCCGGGAATCCGGGCGCGCGCAGGTCGGTACCGACCGCATCCTCGAGCAGCTTGACGATCTGCGTCGACCAGGCGCTGCCGCCATAGGCCTCCTTGCCTTGCTCGAAGATCGCGTTGACGCGGGCGGCGAGATCGAGCGGCACGCCGAAATCCTTGCCCATGCGCAGCGCGAAGCCGAGGTCCTTCAGCGCCAGGTCCATGGTGAAGCCGATATCGTAGGATCCGTTAAGCACCAGCTGGCTTTCGGTCTCGTGGACAAAACTGTTGCCCGAGGAGGCGACGATGGCGTGGTAGGTTTGGGCGAGGTCGAGTCCGCCCTGTTTGGCCAGCATCAGCGCCTCGCCGGCGGCGACGAGATGGATGAAGGCCAGCATGTTGGTGATGACCTTGATCACCGCCGCCGAGCCGATCGGACCCATCAGGAAGGATTTTGCGCACATCGCCTCGATGGCCGGCCGGTGCCGCTCGTAAAGCGCGCCGTCGCCGCCGACCAGCGCGGTGATCTTTCCCGCCGCCGCCAGATGCACGCCGCCGGTGACCGGGCATTCCAGCGTCTCGATTCCCTTCGCCGACGCCAGGGCCGCGAGCCGCACGATCTCGTCGCGGCCCTGGCGTCGGC
>NZ_RZOS01000353.1:0-6200 GCF_004022605.1 Mesorhizobium sp. M4B.F.Ca.ET.089.01.1.1 | reverse complement strand
GGCGCCCTCCGCCTGCATGGCGTCCTGAAAACTAAGGGTTGTCGCCGGCGCAATCATCAAGGCCGCCGCCAGCGCCGCATGAAGGGTGCCGGACGCGCCGATCGTCGCGATCCAATTGAGGTTCCTTTCCGGCGCCCGCGCGCCCGCAAGCGGCTCGCCTGGTGTTGCCGTCAACTCGCTGCTGAGGTCGGAAATTTCACTGATGTCCTGCATGGCGCGGGCCGAAAACTGCCGCGACCAGTCGCAAATTGTCAAATCAAGATCGGTTGCCGCGAGCGGCGCGAAGTCGATGCCGGCCATAGGCCAGGCATCTCGCGCGAGAGCGGGCTCTATTCCCACCGTTGCATCAGACTCCGAAAGCGATGCCGGTCTTGGTCGAGGTCTTCAGGCCGCGCATGCAGCCGGCCGGCTTGACGCCAGCGCCGGCGCATTCGGCCGCGCTGTTGATCAGCACGCGGCTGACCTTGGCGCAGTCGGTGCCGGCAAGATCGAAGCGCGTCACCTTGGTCTTGCCCGCTGGCAGCTCCTTGAAGTCAAGCACGGTCAAGCGGTCGACGACGCCGGCCTCGTTGAACAGAGCGATCTCGAAGGCGGCCTTCGACAGGTCGGCGCCGAGCGCGTTGTTGACCACGAAGGTCAGCCGGCAGCCTTTGTCGGAGGGCTGCGCGGCATTAAGCTCGAGGCTGAGTTGAGGGGCCGACGCGGACTGGGCCCACGCCGGCGCCGCCGCAAGCGACATCGCCAGCGTCGAGGCCAGCAGACGAAGCGATGCCGTCAAGCTTGTCATGGTCGTCAGCCCCCAAAGCGCATGGTCGCCCCCAGCTTCAGCGTGATGCCGGGTTCGTAGAGGACAGCCGTCGTGCTGCCGTTCAGCGGGTTGGTGTATTTGACGTCGAACAGGTTGTCGGCGCGGAAGTCGACCTTGAGATTGTCGGTCGCCTGGTAGCTGGCGAAGGCGTTGACCAGCGTATAGTCCTTGGCCACGGAGTTGCCCTTGGGCTTGCCATTGTACTGCACCTCGCCGCCCACGGTCAGCTTGTCTTCGAGGAAGCGAAGGCCGAGCTGCGCGGTGACCTGGGTGGAGGGAATGGTGGCAAGGTCGGCACGCACGCCCTTGTAGGAAATGGTGTGGCCGTCGATGACAGAGGCCGAGAGCCCGGCATAACCCCAGCCGGCGTCGTAGACGCTTTCCAGTTCGAAGCCGTTGATCTTGGCCTTGGCGAAGTTCTGGTACTGGAAGCAGATCGGGATGCCCGGGCCGAACGGGCAGCCGCTGGTCGGGTCGAATGCCGACAGCACGACGCCGTCAATGTAGTCGTCGACATTGTTGTTGAAATAGGCGGCCTTGAGCCGCAGCGCGTCGCCGGCTTCGAAGATGTCGTTCTGCTTGAAGTTGACGCCGAATTCGACCGTCTTGCCGGTTTCGGGCCGCAGGTTGGGGTTGGGCAGGAACGGGAAGCTGACGCCGGCCGGATGGTTGCCGCTGATCAGCGTCTCCGTCAGCGAGGGCGAGCGGTAGCCTTCGGCGTAGGTGCCATAGAACTGCAGGCCAGACAGGCTGGCGCTTTCGAAGGGCGAGACGCCGACGGTGATGCGCGGCGACAGCCTGTCGCCGGATGTCTCGTTATCCGAATCCTTTAGCCTGTAGCTGTCGTAACGCAGGCCGGTGATCACCTCGAGCCACTCCCAGGTCAGTTTGTCCTGGATGTAGGCGCCGGAGACGTTGCGCTTGCCGGACGGCGTGTAGAAGCTGTCGCCGCCGGCGGTACCGCCCGTCTCGACATTGTCGCCGACCCAGTCGCCGCCATAGGTCAGCTCGTGCGCGACGCCGGCGGTCTCGAAGCGCGACGTGTTCCAGATATCGATGCCGGTTGTGCCGACATCGAAGGTCGAGGTCGACCCCGCAGGCAACACGACGGGAAGACCGGTTTCCGGATCGAACCGGTTTTGCGCGACAAGGCTGGTCAGATCGAGGTTGGTCTTGTTGTAGGAGGCGTTGATGTGGAGATCGAGCCAGCTCCTGGCGTCGTCGGTGATGTTGTAGCGGGCTGTAAAAGTGTTCGACTTCAGGTCGACATCGTTGGCCGGCACGCCGCTGCTGGTCTCCGTCCAGCCGTCGCTGGAGCCGACCCAGCCGAGTTTCAACTCGCTGTTCTCGGTCGGGCGGATCGTGGTCTTGAGCAGGCCGCTCAGCACGTCGAAGCCGGTGCCGCCGACAGTGTCGCCGCCGCCATTCTTGTAGTCGTCATAGTCGCGGTAGACGATGTTGCCGAGCACATCCCAGTTCTCGTTGAAGCGGTAGGCGCCGGTGGCGCTGGTGGTCCAGCCCTTGCCGTTGCTTTCATAACGGCCGGTGAGCGCGCTAGCCCAGCTTTCCTCCGGCTTGAGGAAATCCTCGGCATCCTTGGTGTCGAAGAAGACGACGCCGCCGATGGCGCCGGAGCCATAGGTGTTGGCGACCGGACCGCGGATCACGTCGACGGATTTGATGAGTTCAGGGTCGACGTAGAAGGTCGACTGCGTGCCATGATCGGAGCGCTGGAAATCCTGCCTGGCGCCGTCGATGATGACCGCGACGCGGCCGAAATCCTGCAGGCCGCGGATGTTGATGCTGGAGCTGACGCGGCGCGCGTCGGCCTGCACGGTCACCCCCGGCACGCCGAGCAGCATCTCGTTCGGCGTCGTCGCCATGCGGCGGTCGAGCTGCTCGCGGTCGACATGGCTGGCCGAGGCGAGCGACTGGATCGCCGTCTCGCCGGTGCGGCTGAGCACCAGGATCTTGTCGAGCAGCGTCGCCTCGGCCGGCTTCGTCTCTTCCGTCTTCTTTGCAGGATCGGCCTGCTGGTCGCTTGCAGCCTGGGCTGTCTGCTGCGCGCTTGCCGGCGGGGTCAGGATCGCGATCGCCGCCGCGCCGGCCAGAAGCGCGGTCATTCCCCTTGCCATAGACCGTTGCGCCGAGCCCGCGTTCTCATACGCCAGACCCAGCCTTTGCCAATTCGCCAACCCCATGCCCCAGCTCCAGATTCCAGGTTCGCTGCTGGCTGGCCGAGGCTCGCTGGCATTTTTTTCATCACATCCGGCGCGTTAAATGTTGACTCATTTACTCCGGTATTGCACTGGTTATAAAACATGATTATTCGAGTCAAGAAATGAATCGGCATTTTATGCAGGCGTCCGGCCAGTTGGCCGGCACAGGGAAAGGACCGACCCAGATGAACACGCACAACGCAAACGATTTCCGCTATCGCGTTCGTCGTTCCGAAGATGTTGCCACCCGTTTCGACCGGGTTCCGCTGGCGGTGAGGACGCTCTCCAGCAACACGCTTTTCCAAGGCGAGCACGAGATCGGCATCGAGCACCATGGCGCGCTCTATCGGTTGAAGATCACCCGCCAGGGCAAGCTGATCCTCAACAAGTAAGCCGCAACCGACGACAGGCTGAAGGCAGGGGAAGACATGGACCAGCGCGTGAAACCCACACCGCATGAAATCCGGCGGGCGCGGGAAGACAATCCGAAAGCGCGCGAGCGCGACCTTGCCGCCGAGCTCGGCATCTCGGAAGCGGAACTCGTCGCGGCTCATTGCGGGCAGGGCGTCGTGCGGGTCGAGCCGCGCGTCAACGATTTGCTGACCGGCCTCGAAGCTGTCGGCGAGGTGATGGCGCTGACCCGCAACGAGAGCGCCGTGCACGAGAAGATCGGCGTCTACGACAAGGTCGTCACCGGCAACCACAACGCCATGGTGCTCGGCGAGAACATCGACCTGCGCATCTTCCCGAAAGTCTGGGCGCATGGCTTTGCCGTCGAGAAGCGCGACGGCGGCGACATCCGCCGCAGCCTGCAGTTCTTCGATGCTTCGGGCGAGGCGGTGCACAAGGTGCATCTCAGGCCCGCCTCGAACCTCTACGCCTACCAGAAGCTGGTGGCGGAACTGGAATCGTCGAACCAGGAGCCGATCGTTTCCGTGTCGGCAAGCGCGAGCGAGGAGGAGCCGGAAGTCGAGGGGCAGGCGGCCAGCATCGACGATCTGCGCGACCGGTGGAGCAGGCTCACCGACGTGCATCAGTTCTTCGGCATGCTGAAGACGCTTAAGCTCAGCCGCCGCCAGGCGGTGCGCATGGTCGGCCAGGATTATGCCTGGCTGCTCGACAAGGATGCCGTAGCAGCCATGTTCCATCACGTCGCCGAAGGCGCGATGCCGATCATGTGCTTCGTGGGCAACCGCGGCTGCATCCAGATCCATTCCGGTCCGATCAAGGCGGTCAAGCCGATGGGGCCGTGGATCAACGTGCTCGACGAGACGTTCCACCTGCATCTCAGGAACGACCACATCCACGAGGTCTGGGCCGTGCGCAAGCCGACCAAGGACGGCCATGTCACCTCGCTCGAAGCCTATGGCGCCGACGGCAAGATGATCATCCAGTTCTTCGGCAAGCGCCACGAAGGCGAGGGTGAGCGCGACGACTGGCGCTTCCTCGCCGAGAACCTGCCGCGCATTCCAAGCCCGACCGCCGCCTGAGGAGGATGAACCATGGTTTCCTTCCCCAGTCTGTCGCGACCGAAGCTTGCCCCGGCAATCGGACTTTCGCTTCTTCTTGCCGTCCTGCCGGTTCGAGCCGAGGAAGCCGCGACCGCCTTCGCCGACACGTCGAAGATCGTCGCCATCGGCGGCTCGATCACCGAGATAGTCTACGCGCTCGGTGAAGAGGGCCACCTTGTCGCGCGCGACTCGACCAGCCGCTATCCGGAAGCCGCGCTCAAGCTGCCGGACGTCGGCTATATGCGCCAGCTGTCGCCGGAAGGCGTGCTGTCGGTCAATCCGTCGGGAATATTGGCCCTGCACGGCAGCGGCCCGAAGGAAGCGGTCGACGTTCTGAGGAAGTCGAGCGTTCCCTTCATAGAGGTGCCCGAGCACTACACCCATGACGGAATCCTCGAAAAAATCCGCCTCGTCGGCAAGGCGCTCGGCGTCGACGCCAAGGCCGACAGGCTGGCGGCCGAGGTCGGCGCCGGACTGAGGGCCGCCGAGAAGCAGACGGCCTCGATCAAGGAGCGCAAGCGTATCCTGTTCGTGCTGTCGACACAGGGCGGCAAGATCCTTGCCGCCGGCAGCGACACCGCCGCCGACGGCATCGTCAGGCTGGCCGGTGGCGTCAACGCGGTCGAGGGCTTCTCCGGCTACAAACAGATGTCGGACGAGGCGGTCGTCACCGCGAAGCCGGACGTCATCCTGATGATGGACAATGCAGGACCGGCGGTGTCCGACGACGAGCTGTTCTCTAACCCGTCGATTGCCTCGACGCCGGCCGGCCTCGCCCGCAAGGTCATCCGCATGGATGGCGGCTATCTGCTCGGCTTCGGACCGCGCACGGCAGAAGCCATCCACGACCTTGCCGTTTCGCTCTATGGCGGCCAGGTCACGGACTGATCATGGCGGATCAATCGACCGCCGGCGCGGCGGGCAGGGTGGCGACGGTGGCCGAGGGCGACCGCTCGGCGCGCGCTCGGCTTGTCATACTGCTTCTCTGCGTGGCGCTTGTCGTTTCGGTGCTGCTGTCGCTGACATCGGGCGCCTCCGACGCCTCGGCTGTCGGCGTCGTTGGTGACTGGCTCGCCGGTGCGGTGACCGGCGACGCGGTATTGAGCGCCCGCGACCGGCTGATCGTCTACGACATCCGATTGCCGCGCGTCTTGCTCGGCGTGCTGATCGGCGCCGCACTCGCCGTGTCGGGGGCGGTTATGCAGGGATTGTTCCGCAATCCGCTCGCCGACCCCGGCCTAATCGGCGTCTCGGCCGGTTCCAGCCTCGGCGCCGTCGCCGTCATCGTGCTCGGTTCGACCCGGCTTGCGTCGCTCACCTCGGCGCTCGGCACGCTGGCGCTGCCGCTGGCGGCCTTCACTGGCGGGCTGGCGGTGACGCTGCTGCTCTATCGCGTTGCGACCAGGCATGGCCGCACCTCGGTCGCCACCATGCTGCTCGCCGGCCTTGCGCTCGCTGCGCTTGCCATGGCGCTGACCGGGATCCTGATCTTCATGGCCGACGATCGGCAGTTGCGCGACATGACCTTCTGGCAGCTCGGCTCGCTCGCCGGCGCGACCTGGCAGAAGATCGGCTCCGTCGGGCCCGTCATCGTTCTGGCCCTCTCGGCGATGCCGTTCCTGGCGCGCGGCCTCAACGCGCTGGCGCTGGGTGAAGCGACGG
>NZ_RZOS01000352.1:0-6202 GCF_004022605.1 Mesorhizobium sp. M4B.F.Ca.ET.089.01.1.1 | reverse complement strand
GTCGTCGGCGAACCAGCCGAAGGTGTCGCAGCTCGGGGCGAGCTTCATGGCGCCGTCGAGCGAGATGCGGCCATGCGTGGCGCGCAGCCCGATCAAGCCGCAAAAACTTGCGGGCGCGCGGATCGAGCCGCCGGTGTCGGAGCCGGTGGCGATGTCGGCGAGCTTGCCCGCCACCGCCGCCGCCGATCCCGATGAGGAGCCGCCGGTGACGCGCTCGGGCGCGGCCGGGTTCACCGGAAACGGAAAGTGCGCGTTCTGGCCCATCAGCGAGAATGCGAGCTCGTCGGTCTGGGTCTTGCCGACGAATCGCGCGCCGGCATCGAGAATCATCTGCACCGCGGGAGCGGTCCGCGACGCCGCGTGAGCCGCGGCGAACTTGCCGGGATTGCCGCAGCCGGTGCGATAGCCGGCGACGTCGTAGATGTCCTTGACCGCCAGCCTGAGACCAGCCAGCGGGCCCAATTGCGCATGCGCGACAGGCATTTGGCGAAGGTTCAGGAAGGCGTTGAGCGGTCCGTGCGTGCCTGTCATCGTTCGATATCCGGATACGGTATTCCGTAGATTGTTCGATGCCGGAAATTTTACAACCGCAGCTTACGATTTTTATTGATTGTGAAATCCTACGCTCTTATATCGCGCTTGCCCAAAGTCGCACGTGCCTGTGGGTGTCCGCCGATCCTCGAATGGTGAGGGCAATCGGTAAGGTAACTGGAGCCAACCACTCCAGTCGGTCAGTGGCCAACCACAAGATCGAGGACACCTTGAAGCAACGACGGTGCGGGCCTTTCTGGTTCTCTTCCGGTTGTCCAAAGACCGGGGTTACTAAAGAGGCACACCTTCATTGCCGGCAGTGCGGACGGGTCTCCCATCCAAGCCAAGGCAGACAAAGCGAACCGAGGCCGGGCAAGGCCAAGGTTCACCGCCGCGAGACGGCATTTCATGGTTCCGGGGTCTCCACCGGCTGGTTCCATGGATATTCCGTCCCGCCTTTGTCCACCGCGTGTTCGCGAGGCCGACAGCCCGCGTCCCGCAGCCTTATTGCGCGCCGAAAGGCGTTATGGAGAGACCCCGATGGCCACCCAGCGCATCCTTGACTTCCTCGCCACCCGACGTCCGAACGGCCCGTGCCTGGTCGTCGACCTCGATGTCGTGCGCGACAATTTCCGCGCCTTCGAGAAGGCGTTGCCCGATTCCAAGATCTACTATGCGGTGAAGGCAAACCCGGCGCCGGAGATCCTGCGCCTGCTTGCTGCGATGGGCTCGTCCTTCGACACCGCATCGGTTGCCGAAGTCGAGATGGCGATGGACGCGGGTGCGCCCGCGGACCGCATTTCCTTCGGCAACACCATCAAGAAGGAGCGTGACATCGCGCGCGCCTTCCATCTCGGCATCCGCCTGTTCGCGGTCGACTGCGTCGAGGAGGTCGAGAAGATCGCCCGCGTCGCACCCGGCGCGCGCGTGTTCTGCCGCGTGCTGACCGACGGCGAGGGCGCCGAATGGCCGCTGTCGCGCAAGTTCGGCTGCGTCCCGGCGATGGCGGTCGACGTGCTGCGCCACGCCA
Source organism: Mesorhizobium sp. M4B.F.Ca.ET.089.01.1.1 (assembly GCF_004022605.1). Taxonomy (NCBI): domain Bacteria; kingdom Pseudomonadati; phylum Pseudomonadota; class Alphaproteobacteria; order Hyphomicrobiales; family Phyllobacteriaceae; genus Mesorhizobium; species Mesorhizobium sp. M4B.F.Ca.ET.089.01.1.1. Next base: position 4,641 of record NZ_RZOS01000352.1, on the reverse strand, counting down.
AGGCGCTCGGCCTCGACGCCTATGGCGTGTCGTTCCATGTCGGCTCGCAGCAGACCGATCTCACGGCCTGGGACCGCGCGCTGGGCGATGCCAAGAAGGTGTTCGCGACGCTCGCCGACGAGGGCATCGTGCTCAAGATGGTCAACATGGGCGGCGGCTTTCCGACCCGCTACCTGAAGGACGTGCCGGTGGCGCAGGCCTACGGCCAGGCGATCTTCTCGGCGCTGCGCAAGCATTTCGGCAACGCGCTGCCCGAGACGATCATCGAGCCGGGCCGCGGCATGGTCGGCAATGCCGGCGTCATCAAGTCGGAAGTCGTGCTGATCTCGAAGAAGGCCGACAATGACAATGTGCGCTGGGTGTTCCTCGACATCGGCAAGTTCGGCGGTCTCGCCGAGACCATGGACGAGGCGATCCGCTACCCGATCGTCACCGCGCATGACGGCAGCGAGACCGCGCCTTGCGTGCTCGCCGGCCCGACCTGCGATTCGGCCGATGTGATGTACGAGAAGACGCCCTATCCGCTGCCCCTGTCGCTGACCATCGGCGACGAGGTGCTGATCGAAGGCACCGGCGCCTACACGACGACCTACTCCTCGGTCGCCTTCAACGGCTTCGAGCCGCTCCGATCCTACGTGATCTGACCGGTTCGCAAGGACCGTTCAGATCATCCCAGGTGGGCGCCTGTCGCCCACCCGGGCTCGCTTGTGGAACAGATCTCCGCTCGTGAAGGATCGCGGACATGGACTACCTGATCAAATCGGCCATTGCGGACACCGACATTGCCCCCTCATCCGGCCCTTCGGATCAGCTCTTCTTCGCGGGGGAGAGGAGCCCGATGGCAGCGCTTGCGCCCTCCCTTGCCCAATGGGCACAGGCTGGCTCGCGCGGCGAGCCGGGTGAGGGGGCCTCACAGGCTCCGGCATTCGCCATCGTGGCCGAAAGCGCCGGCGATATCGAAGCGCGCGAGGACCTGCTCGACCGTGCCATGGGGCCTGGGCGGCGCAGGAAGTCGTCGGAGAAGTTGCGGCGCGGCCGCCGGCCGTCGGAAGGCCTGGCCTTCGTCGCGCGCGATGCCTCGGGCGCGGTGCTCGCCACCGTGCGGCTCTGGGATGTAAGCTTGGGCGAGGGCGGTGCGGCGGCACTGCTGCTTGGCCCGCTGGCCGTCGATCCCGCGCTCAAGGGCGCCGGTATCGGCTCGGCGCTGATGCGCCATGCTGTCGCCGAGGCGGCGCGCCTCGGCCATGGCGCGATCCTGCTCGTCGGCGATGCGCCCTACTATGGGCGCTTCGGCTTCTCGGCGGCGAAGACCGGCGCGCTGGCGATGCCCGGCCCCTATGAGCGGCACCGGCTGCTGGCGCTGGAGCTGGTGGAAGGCGTGCTCGACGGCGCGCGCGGCACGCTGAAGGCTGCCGGGCGCAAGCTCAAGTCGCTGCCACTGGTGGCCTGAGACAGAACGCCGCCCAGCGGGGCGGCGTTTTGCTTGGTTTTTCGAGAAGGTCAGCCGAGCAACTGGCTGAGCGCCATGGCGACGGTCATGTCGCCCTCGATCTTTATCTTGCCGGACATGAAGGCCATGGTCGGGTTGAGGTCGCCGGCGATCAGCGAATCCAGATCGTCGAGCGAAAGCTTGACGGTGCAGTCGGTCGGCGCGTCGGTGGTCGAAACGCTGGCGCCGTCGATGACGATGACGCCGTCGCTGCCGGTATCGAACTTCACCGAATGCTCGAAGCCCGCGCTTGCCACGCGCGACTTGATCCTGTCGGCAATCTCCTGAACGCTCACGGCGGTTCTCCTCATCTCGTTGCGTTTGATGCGCGGCGGCGCTTTGCCCGGCGCATGTCGCGATCACGGTCGCTGACGCATATAGCTTCGCATTGACGTTTACGTCAACGTGGTGGCGATGCGTCATCTCGCATCACCTCGGCAGACCTGTAGGCCGCCGTGCCTCGGCGAGCGATCAATGCTCCGCCTGGAAAGGCTTGGTCATTGCTTGCGCGGTCTCGCCGGCATTCTTGCGGCGGCGCAGCGCGTTGTCGCGGATCTCGTCCTTGGACAGGAAGTTGACCTGGTCGACCAGGACGTCGTGCACCAGCTCGACCCCGACGCGGGCGTTGATGGTGTCGTGGATCGCCTTGCGGAAAGTATCGAGATCGATCGTGTCCTTCTTGGTGAAATCGATCTGCGGGTTGGAATAGAGATAGGAATAGACCTGGTCGGTGATCAGCGCCTGCGCCGGGATCGACAGTTTCTTTATCTGCTCGGGCTCGACCGTGTAGACAAGCTTGGTGAGAAAATAGCCGTCGATCCTGCCGTCGCGGATCAGCGGGACGGAGATGATGTCGGTCTTGACGTAGTCGAGGCCGCCCAGCATCGGCTTCGGCGTCTCGCCGACGCCGGCCTTGCCGGCCGCCTGGAACGAATAGAACACGGCGCCGAGCGTCGCTGCGCAGATCCAGATCGCGGCGGCGATGAACTTGATCACCGGTCGTTTCCTCGCATGGGCCTCGCGGCCGAAGTCATGCCCGGGCCCAGCCGAATTCGCGGGCCGAATAGGTGCCGTCGGCCTCGGCGCGCTGGATGGCGTTCTTCAAGAGATTGGCGACCTCGTTGACGGCGTTGAGATGGGCAAGGATCGCCGCCTCGTTCTTGGCCAGCTTCTGGCGCAGCCGCGCCAGCCCCTCGCGATGCTGCTCCAGGAATTCGATCTCGTTGGCGCCCTTCATGGCGCGGGTCAGCTCATAGAGGTAGCGGCTCTTGCGGGCGTTGGAGGCCTTGAGGTCGTAACCTGTGCTGGCGCGGATGCCTGCCGTCTCCTCGTCGACCGCTTCCTCGATGCGGCCGATGATGGCGGCGAGGTTTCCAGGTCGCGCGAACTGGACGGGCGCTTCCGAGGTCCGCGCCGGCAGGTTGGAGAGTTCGGATTGGTCGGCCATGAGGATCCTAAATTTTCGTCTCGGTTTCTATGGTCGTGTCGTCGCCGGTCATCGACCGCGCGGCCTGGCGCTGCAGCTCCTGCACCATCGAGGTCGACAGCCGGGTCTGCTGGTCGATCTCGGTCTTTTCCGGCCCGCCCGAAACCGGGCCGACAGGCACGGTGCGCTTGCCGTCCATGTAGTGGTCGGCAAGCAGCGACCTGGCGATGCCGATGCCGCCGCGCGCGGCCATCGCATTGGCCATCTGCTCGGCCATCTGCGATTTCCACATGTCGCCGGCGAGGCCCTTGCCGTAAACGCCCTCGGTGTCCTTGGGCATCATGTTCTGGATGAAGGTCTGCAGCACCATCGCCTCGAAGCGCTGGAACTTCTTCTCCGGATTTGCCGCCTCGGCCTTGTCCGCCGTGGCGCGGGAAAGCATGGTGCCGGTCGTGGCGACCGAAAACGCGTCGGAGGCGCCGCCGGTGCGTTTCGCCAGTGCGGCCCGCGCGGCCTCGACATCCGTCGGCTCGGCGGCGCGGGCAACGTCCAGAACGATGTCGCTGGGTGGAGAGATTGCCAAAAAAGTCCGCCTCTTGCCGATTTTCGTGGCACGGACAATGGCGCAACAAGCTTGCGGCAGGCTTGCGGAGAGCGAGGCGACGCGATCGGCGCCGGCCCGATACGCGGTCGGCGAGAATCCCTCTGCCGGCCAACGCCGCGACACGGCTTCAAGTCTTATTTTTCGAAGTATTAATACGTTAACGGCGCTGCCTCGCTAACGGCCAAATTGGGCAGTTTAGAAACCGCTCATTAACCCGCTCCCCTCATCCTCAAATCCACGCACTGGAGACGTTGATCGTGAAACGCGATGTCGCGCTGATCGCATTCTTGCTGTCGCTTGCCTGCCCGTTCGCTTCCCAGGCCGGGACGATCATGGAAACCAGCGGCAAGGCGTTCGCGCCGCCTGCCTTCTTTTCGTTCTGCAGTCGCCAACCCAGCCTGTGCAGCACCGCCGGGGGAAGGAAGGTCGTTGCCCTGCAGCCGGGACTGAGCTCCGAATTGAAGCAGGTGAACCGCTCGGTCAATTCGCGCATAACAGAGCTCAGCGACCAGGCCACCGTCGGCAAGGAAGACGACTGGCGCGTGCCGACCGTCTCCGGCGATTGCGAGGACATCGCAATCCTGAAAAAGCTCGAACTGATGAAGCGCGGCTGGCCGGCGTCGGCGCTGCTGCTGACCGTGGCAAGCTATCACGGCGAGGGGCATACGGTGCTGACGGTGCGCACCAGCGAGGGCGACCTGGTGCTCGACAATCTCACCAACTCCGTCCGCGACTGGTCCAGCACCCCCTACAGCTATTTCGCCCGGCAGGCGCAGGGCAATGGCAAGCGCTGGGAACGGATCGGTGCAGCCAGGCCGGTCAAGGCGACCGCGACGGGCGGCTGACGCTTCTGGGCGCCATCCAGCGCCAAGGCGGAAGCCAGCGCTATTCCTGTTCCCGCTTCTGGGCGATCAGATCAAGCCGCTCGCGGTCGGAGCGTTCGCGCTCGTCGCGGCGGCGCACGTCCTTGTAGGCGCGCTCGACCATGTTGGTGCGTGCAGTCGCCGTGGCGATGAGGCCCGCTTCCTGCCTGGCACTTTCCAGGCTGGCCTCCTGGCGCACCAGGGCGTTGGCGATGCGGCGATGGTAGAGGTCGGGGAACAGGCCGGCCAGCGACTGGTC
>NZ_RZOS01000351.1:0-6218 GCF_004022605.1 Mesorhizobium sp. M4B.F.Ca.ET.089.01.1.1 | reverse complement strand
GCACGGGCAAGCCCCACCCGCTGCTTCATCCCGCCCGAGAGCTCGTCCGGGTAACGCTCGCCCCAACCGCTCAAGTCAACGAGCTTGAGGTTTTCTTCCGCCACGCGGCGGCACTCCTTGCGTGATTTGCCTCGGAGTTCGAGACTGAGGGAAACATTGTCGTAGACGGTGCGGTGCGGCAGCAGCGCCATGTGCTGGAAGACCATGCCGACCGTCTCTGAGCGAAGGGTCCGGAGTTCAGACGGCGAAAGTTTGTTGATGGCATTTCCGCCGATCCGAACCTCGCCTGCGGTTGGTTCGATCAGCCGATTGAGATGGCGGACAAGCGTCGATTTCCCTGAGCCGGACAGCCCCATGATGCAAAAGATCTCGCCGGGCTCGACCGAGAAGGACACATCGGCCACACCCAGAACGCAATCGAATTCTTCAAGGACTTGCCTCTTGCTGAACCCGCGATCGCGGGCCGCCGCGAGGGCTTTCCCTTTGCGCGTCCCGAAAATTTTCCACAAGCCGGAACAGACGATGGCGGGTATAGTCATGTGCGGAACTCTCGATAGTGTGTTGTGCCTATCTTCAGACCGTAATCGGCCGGCGGATGCCGCCGGCCGATTTAAACCTCAGAGCCTCACTTGGCGGCCTTGGCTTCAGCGATCCACTTTTCCCAATCAGCGTGGTGAGCGGCGATCCAGTCGGTTGCGTGTTTCATGATCTGCTCGTTGCTCTTTTCACCATTGGCAACCTTTTGATTTTCCGCGTTGACGTCCGCAATCGGGATCTGCACGAGCTCAAAGAATTTCTTGGCTTTCGGGTTGGCTTTCAGCCAAGTCGTATTGGCGATGATCTTCTGGTCGTTCACGGCGAAGCCAAGATTCCCGAGGCCTTCAACAACTGTGTTGCCGGTCTCCGCGTCAGGAAGAGAGGTGTTCTTGACGTTGAGCCAGACAACCTCCTTGCCTGGGCGGAGAATGGCAGATACCCACAGCGGCGTCCAAGTGTAGTACAGTGTCGGCTTGCCAGCCTTGATGCGTTCGATCGCGTCAGGAATGATGGCGAAATAGCCGCCTTGCTTTTCCTCGACGGTATCACGCAGGCCATAGGCGTCGAGCTGATGCTCGATCACGCGTTCGCAGCCCCACCCCGGTTCGCAACCGTAGAGGTCTGCCTTTCCATTCCCGTCGATGTCGAAAAGCTTGGCCTTCTCGGGATCCTTGAGGTCCTCAAGATACTTGATGCCAGTGGCGTCGGCCGTTTTCTTATCGATCAGATAGCCCTGCAGGCTGTTCTTGATTAGGGTGCCGACGCTCATCAGCTTTTCATCGCCGCCTGATGCTTTCCAGAAAGTGTCGTGAAGCGGAACCCAGTGCACCGCATAAAAGGTGAGATCGCCGTTAGCTACAGCGGTATGCGCCAGCTGAACTTGAACCTGGGTCAGGTCAGCTATGTTATAGCCGAGCTCCTTGAGACCCTCATCCACGACAAATGTCTGGAACAGCTCTTCTGTCGCTCCGCTCCAGGCCGGCATGACCTGATCTGCCATTGCCGGCACCGCATAGCCAGCCATCACGGCCATGGCCAGCGCCACACATTTTATCTTCATCGTTTCCTCCCTGTGTGAGCAAATTGCTCAGCTTCTGTGACTAGTTGTTAAGGTGACGGCCCTGAAAAGTCCCACCGGACCTTGATGCCAGAGCTCGCCCGGCCTTCGCTTCTGTGTCGACAGCGAATGCGTGAAGCGATCCAGCACGATGGCCAGCGCGACGATGCCCAGGCCCCCGACTGTCGCCAAACCCACATCAAGACGGCCTATGCCGCGCAGCACCGTCTGGCCCAGTCCACCAACAGCGATCATCGAACCGATGACCACCATCGATAGCGACATCATCAGCGTCTGGTTGATGCCGGCCATGACGGTGGGTAGCGCAAGCGGCAGCTGAGCCTTCCACAGAAGCTGACGCTCCGTAGCGCCGAAGGCGCGCATGGCTTCGATCACCTCTTCCGGTACCTGCCGTATGCCGAGGTTCGTAAGGCGGATCAGCGGCGCAACCGCAAAAATTACCGTAACGATCACGCCCGGCACGTTGCCGATACCGAAGAGCATCACAATGGGAACCAGGTAGACGAACGCTGGAATGGTCTGCATCCCGTCAAGGATCGGACGCATCACCACAAATACTCGCTCGCTCCGCGCCGCCCAGATACCGAGCGGAATGCCAAGCATCACCGCTACGACGAGCGAAGTCAGCACAATTGAAAGCGTCGTCATGGCGTCCTGCCAGACGCCGATGAGACCCATAAAGATGAGAGCGCCGACGATAACCCCGGCGACCTTCCGTCCGCCGAACTGCCAAGCCGCCAGGCCCGCAACGATGATCATCACGACCGGAGGAACCGAATGGAGCGCTATGCCGAACCACTGCAGTAGAAGGTCGAAGGGCGCCTTGACCGATTGAAAGAACGGCCTGTAGTGATCAACAACCCAGCGCAGCCCGATAGTCATCCAATCAGCGAGAGGGATTACCCCGCACTCAAAAGGATCTAGTATTCCGCACTTACCCATGTTGCTGTTCTCCAGAAGCTTTCTCGCTCGAAAACTTGCTACGCCACCAGGGTCCAGGGGAATATCGCGGCGTCGCGCTAAAGTTAGTTGTGTGCAATAGGTGCTCCGGATTCCGCAAGGCCCTACGGCAGGTAGAGCTACTCTTCTATTCCTGAGCAGGTCGCACCGTTACCGACAGATGCGCAGTTCTCCCTGCTTCATGGTGCCATCGTCCAGACTTCACCGTCCTGTTCACCCGACGACGTCCATCTGGACACCACGCTCCGGACCAGGCCTGCCCTCCAGTCGGCGTGCTCGACTGGAGCCTTCAGGCGGCGAGCCAGACGTTCTGCAGATCCATTTGAAACGTCGGGTGAATTACGTAGTTCTGGACCTTTTTGTTCATGTGACCGAAGAGGCTTTGCCAGAACGGCTGGATGATCACTCCGGAGTCCTGCAACACGTCCTCGATGTTCTTCATAAACTCTTTGCGCTCGGCAGCGTCACTCACGGAGAAGGCCTTCTTGAGCTTGGCGTCAAACTCGGGGTTTGAATAAGCGGTCTCATTCCAGGCTTCGCCAGTGCGATAGGCCAATGCAAGAACCTGAACGCCGAGGGGGCGCATGTACCAGACGGTCAGCGAATATGGGTACTTTGACCAGTCATTCCAGAATGTCGAACCCGGAAGCACAGTACGTTTGACCTTGAAACCGGCCTCGCGCAGCTGGGCCGCGATGGCGTCCCCGGTGTTTTTCTGCCAATCCTCGTCGATCGAGATCAACTCATGCTCGAAGTCTGTATGTCCGGATTGAGCAATGAGTTTCCTCGCGCCCTCTACGTTCCGGCTCTTTTTGGGCAGAGCATAATATTCCGGATGAATTGGGCTGACGTGATGGTTTTCGCCGACCGTTCCCCGCCCTGCATAGCCGAGTTGAAGGACAGCGTTGTTATCGACCGCCATCTGCAGCGCGTTTCGGACCTTCTTGTCGTCATATGGTTTGTGGGCGGTGTTGGTGCGGCACACGAGCGTCGTTGCCGTTGCGACTTCCGATTTTACCAGGTCCATCTTGTCCAGAATGTCGATGAAGTCAGCCGGAGTCTCCAGATTGAGATCGACCTCCCCGGACTCGAAAGCAGCCACCGTCGCCTGGAAGTCGGTCCCATAATCGACGAACTGCACGCCATCGAGCAACGCCTCGCCGCCCCACCACTTGCCATCCTGCCGGCGTTTGACTTCAGCCTTGCTGCCGACCAAGTAGGATACCAGTTCAAATGGACCCGTCCCAATCGGCTTCGTGACTGGGTCGGCGCCGCCGGCATCGAAACTGGGGTGGACGATCAGCCCGGGATAGTCGGTGAAATTCGCGATTATGGCGATGTCGGGGTCGCTTAGCTCGAGTTTGACGGTATAATCATCGACCTTGACGATCGCTCCATCTCTCGCCTTGCCGTTCTTGGCATCGATAAGCCCCCCGACACGAGCGGCCATCGAGTTGCCCGAGACGCCCTTCTCGCACCACCGGGTTATGTTGAAGATTACGTCATCGGCGTCGAATGTATCGCCGTTGTTCCAGGTGACGCTCTTCCGGACGTGGAAGACATACTCCGTCGCGTCCTCATTGATCTCCCAGCTTTCCAGCAGAACAGGTTCGAACGTGAACTCATGTGTGTAACGGACGAGCGGCTCCAGCCAGCAACGAGAGATGTTGGCAAGTTCCACCCAGTCATAGGTACGCGGGTCTTTCTGCGCCTTGACGGGCATTGAGACGCGCAGAATTCCGCCCTTCTTCTGTTCAGCGGCGCGCACCGATTGGGGAAATGCCACGCCGATCAGGCTATAGGCCATCGCACCCGAGGCGCCGAATGTACTTGCAAGCGCAAGGAACTCACGCCGGTCCATCGTGCCTGCTTTGACCTCGCTCGCCATCTTATCGATGGAAGCTGGAACGCGATCCCCATTGCTTCTGAAAAACGCCATGTTTCTTCTCCCTAATTTTATTGTTCCCGGTCCATTTATTCATGGGCGCCTGGCTGGACTTAGGCGAGGCTCGGGGAAATATCCTCCTGGCGTTTCGCCACAAACGCATCGAGTTCCTCGCGGACGGCAGGGTCCATCGGCGGCTGCTCGTAGCTCGCGATGATTGCTGTCGCCTTCTCCCTGCAGCGCTGTGCCATGTCCTTGGAACCTTTGACCTTCCACTGCTCGTAGCTTAGGTAGTCGAGGATCTCCGGCGCGATGAACGCGTCCTTGAAGCGCTTGAGCGTGAAGGAATCTCCGAGATAGTGGCCGCCGGGTCCGATGCGGCGGACGGCTTCGAGCGCATCCTCGAAATATTCGAATGATATGCCCCGCGCGTATTTCTCGATGAGCAGGTTCTGTTCAGCATCGGCGATGAACTTCGCCATGCAGCACACCAGACCGGCTTCATCCCAGCCGCCGGCATGCATCATAAGGTTGGAGCAGGCGCTGGCGCCGGACATGTAGGCGATGGCTGATTCATAACCGGACTGGGCATCGAAGGTTTTGGCGGAGGATTGAGACGCAGTGGTTCGCCACGGCACGTTATAGCGCCTTGCCAGTTGTCCGATGACGGCGTTGATCAGAGTAACTTCCGGCATGCCGGACATGGGGGCGCCGCTGCGCATCGACACCGAGACGGAATATTGACCGTAGATCATCTTGGCGCCTGGCGCGGCAAGCTGAGTATAGGCCAGCGCGGCGAGCGCCTCCGCATTCAACTGGGCGATCGTGGCGGGGATGTCGGCGGGAGTGTTGGCGGCGCCGAGCACGAATGGAGACAGCAGCACGACCTGGTTCGCGTCGGCGAAGGCGCGAAGCCCTTCCAGCATGGTCGAATCCCAGACAAGCGGCGAGTTGCCCGACACGTGACCGATCATCACCGCGTTCTGATCCATGAATGCCTTGCCATGCACGATCTGGCCCATCGCGATCGAGTCGTCGGCACGTTGCTTTCCGGTCGTCAGACCGAAGAAAGGCATGTTGGTTTCCACCAGGCTCGAATGATTGATGTGCAGATGGCGCCATGGCACGGCGATGTCGGTCGGCTCGCAGGTGAACCCGCCCGCGATATGGAAACCGGGCAGCATCTGGGTCAGCCGGTTCATGTTCCGGAGATCCTCGATCGTGGATGCGCGCCGCACGCCCTGAAGATCGCGGATGTTTGGCGCACCCTGCATGACGCCGAAAGTCATTGTATCTGGCGCGATCTCGAAACGCTGTGACGGATCGCGAGACGTCATTTCAAAACGGGAAGGGGCCTTGGAGATGAGATCCATGACCATGTCGGCCTCGAGGCGAACGCGGTGTTCACGGACATCCGCCCCCGCCTCTTTCCACTGCCTGATCGCTGTCTCATCTCTGAATTCGATCCCGATCTCGCGTAGGATCGCCAGCGAAGCCTGATGAATGCGCTCAAGCTGTTCGGCGTTGACGGCCTCCACAGGTCGAATTCCGTACTTGATAGTCGAGACACGCGGCCTTCTTTCAGCCTCCCGTGCCGCAACCACCGAAGACCGGCCTCCGCGGCGTCGGTTTGCGGGAACGTCAGTGTCCATTCAGAGCCTCGCCCGCGATAGCGGAACGACCGGCGTCCCGCATTAAAACACTCGTGGCCCCGCCGTCTAAGAAGGCGTGCCGGATTTGTATCTTGCTGATGATAGG
>NZ_RZOS01000350.1:0-6263 GCF_004022605.1 Mesorhizobium sp. M4B.F.Ca.ET.089.01.1.1 | reverse complement strand
GGTGGTGTTCGACCTCGACGGCTTCAAGGCGATCAACGACGAATTCGGCCATGCCGCCGGCGACGCGGTGCTGAAAGTATTCGCCGAGGAACTCGCCGCCAATCTTCAGCCAACCGATGCCGCCGCGCGCCTTGGCGGCGAGGAATTCGCGCTGGTGCTCAAGCGCACCTTGCCGGAAAAGGTGGAGTTCGCCGCCGAGCGCATCCGCGCATCGTTCGCGGCGCGCCGCATCGAAACCGAGACGCGCCCGCTGTCCTGCACCGTCAGCGCCGGCTACGCCTTCGGCAGCCAGGACGGCACCAGCTTCGACAAGGTGCTGAGCGCCGCCGACAAGGCGCTTTATGCCGCCAAGCGGAGCGGCCGCAACCGCGTGCTTGCCGCGACGCTGCGGCGCGCGAGCTAGCGCCCGGCCTGCCTTCGCTTCAGTGCGCCATCACCTCGTTGTAGGCATCGAGGTCGACGTAGAAAACCTTGGTCATTTCACCAATCAGCTCGTCCGGATCGTAGCCCTGCGACCTCAGGATGTTGATGGCGGTGATGATGTCGACGCGCTCGGTGAGGCGTCGCTTCTGGTAGTCCTCCACAAAACGATCCATCGCCTTTCCCCTGGCAAGAGTCTTTTGGACGCATTGACCGACAATCACTGCGGGGAAGCTAGGCCTGCTTGCTTGCGTGGAACTTGCCGGCTGGGCCCGCGCCTTCCCCCTCATTCGCGACTGGTACGGAAAGCGGCCGACTCACCAAGGCCAAGAAAAGACTAGCATGCGGCATTAAACGCGCCAGAGCTGCCGAACACTTCGTCATCCTTGGGCGCAGCGACGCGAAGCGGAGCGAAGACGCTAGGATCCATGCCGTTACTTGGAAGCGCCACTAACGGCGCAGAATTGGGAATGGTTGGGGCGCTGAGCAATCATTCTATTCTGTACCGCTGCACCATTCGGCAGAGGTAACGGCATGGACCCTGGGGTCTGCGCCGCGTCGCTTCGCTCCTTGCTCCGCCCAAGGATGACGAAAAGGCAGCTACACCGTCAGGAACTTCCGAACATCCGCGCGGTCGAGATCTTCGGCCGGGCCGGTGTGGACGATCTGGCCGCGGTCCATGATGTTGACCTCGTCGGCGAGCTCGCGGCAGAAGTCGAGATATTGCTCGACGAGCAGCACGGCAATGCCGGCCTGGTCGCGCAGGTAACGGATGGCGCGGCCGATGTCCTTGATGATCGAGGGCTGGATGCCTTCGGTCGGCTCGTCGAGCACCAGCAGCTTCGGCCGCATCACCAGCGCCCGGCCGATGGCGAGCTGCTGCTGCTGGCCACCGGAGAGATCGCCGCCGCGCCGGCCGAGCATCTGCTTCAACACCGGAAACAGCTCGAAGACGTGCGCTGGAATGTTGCGGTCGGCGCGTTTCAGCGGCGCGAAGCCGGTCTCCAGGTTCTCGCGTACCGTGAGCAGCGGGAAGACCTCCCTGCCCTGCGGCACGAATGCGATGCCCGACCGGGCGCGGTCATACGCCGCGCTCCGGTCGAGCGCCTTCCCCTCGAAGGCAACGCTTCCGCTCGTCAGCCGGTGGTGGCCGACGATCGATCTCATCAAACTGGTCTTGCCGACGCCGTTGCGGCCGAGCACGCAAGTGATCTTGCCGGCGCCGGCCTTCAGCGAAACGCCGCGCAGCGCCTGGGCGGCGCCGTAGTGCAGCGTGGCATTGGAGACTTCGAGCATGGTCAGCGTCTCCTCCAACGCTTGAGGAAGGCAAGGTCGAAACGATGGAAGGGAACCCGCCAGACCATGCTCAGCGCCCCAGATAGACTTCGACGACACGCTCGTCGGCCGAGACGAAATCGAGCGTGCCTTCCGACAGAACCGAGCCCTCGTGCAGGCAGGTGACCTTGACGCCGAGCTCGCGCACGAAATGCATGTCGTGCTCGACGACGATCACCGAATGGTCGCGGGCGATATCCTTGAGCAGGCGCGCCGTCTCCACGGTTTCGGCATCGGTCATGCCGGCGACCGGCTCGTCGACCAGCAGCAGTTTCGGGTCCTGCGCCAGCAGCATGCCGATCTCCAGCCATTGCTTCTGGCCGTGGCTGAGATTGGCGGCGAGCTCGTCGCGCTTGTCGCCCAGACGGATGATGCCGAGGATGTCGTCGATGCGCCGCACGTCCGCCGTCGAGCGGCGATGGAACAGCGCCGGGAAGATCGAACGCGGCCCCTTCAGCGCCAGCATCAGATTCTCTTCGATGGTGTGGCTCTCGAAGACGGTCGGCTTCTGGAATTTTCGGCCGATGCCCATCATGGCGATCTCGGCCTCGTCATGCCGGGTGAGATCGACCTGGCCGTCGAAAAAGACCTCGCCCTCATCCGGCCGCGTCTTGCCGGTGACGATATCCATCATCGTCGTCTTGCCGGCGCCGTTGGGGCCGATGATCGCCCGCATCTCGCCCTTGTCGAGCACCAGCGACAGATTGTTGATGGCGCGGAAGCCGTCGAAGGAGACCGAGACGCCGTCGAGATAGAGGATGGTGTGCGACTTGCTCATGATCGGTCACTCCGCCGGCTGCGGTTCGGGGCCGGAGGCCGACCATGAGCCCGGCGACCTTGCGGCGCTGCGTACGATCTTCGGCTGCGGCTCCTGCGGATCACTGCCGACTTCCGCGGCGAGCGAGGCCGCGCGCAGTGCTCTGGCCTTGCCGCGCCAGCTGTCCCACATGCCGACGATGCCCTTGGGCAACAACAGTGTGACGGCGACGAACAGTCCGCCCAGCGCGAACAGCCAGAATTCGGGCAGCACGCCGGTGAACCAGGACTTGCCGGCATTGACGAGCAGGGCGCCGACGATCGGGCCGACAATGGTGCCGCGCCCGCCGACGGCCGCCCAGATCACCACCTCGATCGAGTTGGACGGCTCGAACTCGCCGGGATTGATGATGCCGACCTGCGGCACATACAGCGCGCCGGCGATGCCGGCCATGATCGCCGACACGGTGAAGGCGAACAGCTTGACGTTCTCGGCCCGCCAGCCAAGGAAGCGGGTGCGGCTTTCGGCATCGCGCACCGCCATCAGGAGCTTGCCGTACTTTGAACGCACGATCGCCGAGGTCAGCAGAACGGCGAGTGCAAGCGTCATGGCGCTGGCCGCGAACAGCGCCGAGCGCGTCGCATCGGCCTGCACGTTGAAGCCGAGGATGTCCTTGAAGTCGGTCAGGCCGTTGTTGCCGCCGAAACCCATGTCGTTGCGGAAGAAGGCGAGCAGCAGTGCATAGGTCATCGCCTGGGTGATGATCGAGAGGTAGACGCCGGTGACGCGGCTGCGGAAGGCGAACCAGCCGAAGACGAAGGCGAGCAGGCCGGGCACGGCAAGCACCATCAGCGCTGCGAACCAGAAATGGTCGAAGCCGTACCAGAACCAGGGCAGTTGCTTGTAGTTCAGGAACACCATGAAGTCCGGCAGGATGGGGTTGCCGTAGACGCCGCGCGAGCCGATCTGGCGCATCAGGTACATGCCCATCGCATAGCCGCCGAGCGCGAAGAAGGCGCCATGGCCGAGCGAGAGGATGCCGCAATAGCCCCAGACGAGATCGAGCGCCAAGGCAAGCAGCGCGTAGCAGAGATATTTGCCGACCAGCGCGACGATATAGGACGGCACGTAGAAGGCGCTTGCCGGCGAAACGGCGAGGTTGAGCAACGGCACGAGGACCGCCGCCGCGAGCAAGATGAGAACCGTGATGGCGATGCGGCGGTCGCCGCCGAAGAGGCGTTGCGCGATCATGCTTCCACCGCCCGGCCCTTGAGCGCGAACAGGCCGCGCGGGCGCTTCTGGATGAACAGGATGATCAGCACCAGCACGACGATCTTGCCGAGCACGGCGCCGGCATAGGGCTCGAGGACCTTGTTGACGATGCCGAGCGAGAAGGCGCCGACCAGCGTGCCCCACAGATTGCCGACGCCGCCGAAGACGACGACCATGAAGCTGTCGATGATGTAGCCGCGGCCGAGATTGGGCGAGACGTTGTCGATCTGGCTGAGCGCGACGCCGGCGATGCCGGCGATGCCCGAGCCGAGCGCGAAGGTCAGCGCGTCGACCCAGGGCGTCCTGATGCCCATGGAAGCGGCCATGCGGCGGTTGGCGGTGACTGCGCGCATGCGCAGGCCCCAGGGGGTGCGCTTCATGACGTAGAGCAGCACGCCGAACACCAGGAGCGCGAAGACCAGGATCCACAGCCGGTTCCAGGTGATGGCCAGTTGCCCGATGTCGAACGAGCCCGACATCCAGGACGGATTGCCGACCTCCTGGTTGGTCGGCCCGAAAATGGTCCGCACCGCCTGCTGCAGGATCAGCGAGACTCCCCAGGTCGCAAGCAGCGTCTCCAGCGGCCGGCCGTAGAGGAAGCGGATGACGCCGCGCTCGATGGCGAGGCCGACGAGTGCGGCAACCAGGAAGGCAAGCGGCAGCGCGATGACCAGCGACCAGTCGAACAGGCCGGGGAACGACGTGCGGATCACCTGCTGGACGACGAAGGTCGTGTAGGCGCCGAGCATCACCATCTCGCCATGCGCCATGTTGATGACGCCCATGACGCCGAAGGTGATGGCAAGGCCGATGGCCGCGAGCAGCAGCACCGAACCCAGCGAAATTCCGTACCAGATGTTCTGGCCGGCATCCCACAGCGCCAGCGTCGAATTGATGGCGGCGATCGCGGACGATGCCGCGTCCTTGACCGCGCCCTGGGAGTTCGCCTCGACCGAGGTGAGCAGCGAAACCGCGTCGCGGTCGCCGCGCGCGGCAATCAGGGCGATCGCGGCGAGCTTATCGTCCTCTGGCCTGTCCGAGACGAGGACCGAAGCCGCGCGGGCCTGTTCGAACAGCGCTTTGACGCTTGCATCCGTTTCAGCAGCGATGGCCGCATCGAGCGGCTCGATGTTCGCGGCGTCGGGCGTCTTGAACATGGTGGCGGCGGCGGCGATGCGCACGGCCGGGTCCGTGGCGCGCAGCGTCAGCGTGCCGAGCGCATCGCGGATGACGCGGCGCAAGCCGTTGTTGACCTTGATCTTGGTGAGGTCGGTCTTGGCCGCCGAGGCTGACTTCTCGCCGCTCAGCGGATCGAGCAGGTCGATGCCGTCGCCGGCGTCCTTGCCGACGAAGACCTGGGAGTCGGCCTTGCGGATATAGAGATTGCCGTCGGCGAGCGCCGAAAGCGGCGGCTCGACCGCGGGATCGCCGGTGGCTGCAAGCTCGCGCACCACGGCCTCGGTGGCGGAGAAATTCGCGGCGGTGGCGAATTTGGCGATGACGGCGCGAAGATCGGCTTCGGCGGCGCTGGACGGCAACAGGCTTGCCATCACCAGCAGCAGCGTCAGGCCAATCGCGCGGATCAGGATCATCGGTTCAGGTGGCTCCCAGAGGGATTGAGCTTGGTGTCCGGGCGGGCTGGAGGTCGAGCCCGCCCGGCTGCGGTCCCGGTCGCGGAGAGGCCCGCGACCAATCAGACCCGGGAGGTTACGGGCCAAGGTCCGGACCTGGCCATGGGCCTGGCGGCCCAGACCTGGCCATGGGCCTTGGCGGCCCAGACCTCGATCAGTTGGTTCCCTTGCCGCCGCACTTGCCGGTGGCAACGTTGAAGTTGCCGCAGGCCAGAGGCGCGCGCCAATCTGAGATCAGGTCCTTGGAGTCAGGCAGGTAATCCGACCATTCGTCGCCCATCACGAGGCCCGGCGTCTGCGAGACGGTCTCGAACTGGCCGTCGGCCTGGATCTCGCCGATCAGCACCGGCTTGGTGATGTGATGGTTCGGCATCATGGTCGAATAGCCGCCGGTCAGGTTCGGCACCGAGACGCCGACCATGGCGTCAATGACCTTGTCCGGATCTGTGGTGCCGGCCTTCTCGACCGCCTTCACCCACATGTTGAAGCCGATATAGTGGGCTTCCATCGGGTCGTTGGTGGTGCGCTTGTCGCTCTTGATGAACTTGTGCCAGTCGTCGATGAACTTCTTGTTCTCGGGCGTGTCGATGCTCTCGAAATAGTTCCACGCGGCGAGATGGCCGACCAGCGGACCGGTGTCGAGGCCGGCCAGTTCTTCCTCGCCGACCGAGAAGGCCATGACCGGGATGTCCTCGGCCTTGATGCCCTGGTTGCCGAGTTCCTTGTAGAACGGCACGTTGGCGTCGCCGTTGACGGTCGAGACGACAGCCGTCTTTTTGCCGGCCGAGCCGAACTTCTTGATCGCCGAAACCTCGGTCTGCCAGTCGGAGAAGCCGAACGGCGTGTAG
>NZ_RZOS01000034.1:0-26952 GCF_004022605.1 Mesorhizobium sp. M4B.F.Ca.ET.089.01.1.1 | reverse complement strand
AACCGATAGAGCTTGCGGTCGGCTTGCGTGCGCGGGCCGCGCACGGCCGGACCCTTGCGGCGGTTGAGCAAGCGGAACTGGATGCCTGCCGCATCGGCGATGCGGCCCATCAGCCCGTCCATGGCGTCGATCTCGCGCACCAGGTGGCCCTTGCCGAGGCCGCCGATCGCCGGATTGCAGGACATGACGCCGATTGTGTCGAAACGCAGGGTCACCAGCGCCGTCCTGGCGCCCGCGCGTGCGGCGGCGCTGGCCGCCTCGCAACCGGCATGGCCGCCGCCCACCACAACCACATCATAGTGATCGTTCATCTTTTTCGAGTCCAAAATCCTGAAGTTGCCCGGAGAGATGTCCCCGCGAGGCTTCGCTGTCAAGGATGCAACACCGACTCGTTTCACGTGAAACAATGCGACTGCGGTGCTAGACCTAGTGTTTCACGTGAATCATCTGCGCCAAAGCCAGCCCGGCAATGTTTCACGTGAGTCATTTACCGATGCAGAACTGCGAAAAGATGACGTCGAGCATGTCTTCCACATCGACCGCGCCGGTGATTCGTCCGAGTCGGTCCGAGGCCAGGCGAAGCTCTTCGGCGCGCAACTCCTGGCCTCGCTCGTGCCCGGCCAGCGCCGTTCGCAGGTGATCATTTGCATCCTTGAGCAATTCGACATGGCGCAAGCGCGACGGCAGCACGTCGCCGATCTCGCCAACAGAAGCTGCGGCGCGACGGCCGACCTCCGCCAGCAGATCGGACAGCCCGGTGCCAGTCCTGATCGAGATCACCACGTCATAGAGTTGCGCGCGATCAACAAGCAGTTCACCCGCAACCAGGTCCGCCTTTGCCCCGATCCTCAGCAGCGGCGCATCGGACGGCACCGCGCCAGGATCGACGGGCAACGCCATATCCTCCAGCAGCAGCAGAAGGTCGGCGCCGCCCGCCTTGGCCCGCGCCTTCTCGATGCCGATCGCCTCCACCTTGCCGGGCGCCGCGCGCAGGCCGGCCGTATCGGTGACCCGGACTCGCATCCCTTCGAGGTCCAGCACCACTTCGAGCAGATCGCGCGTCGTGCCCGGCTCGTCCGTCACGATCGCCGCCTCCCGCTTGGCCAACGCATTGAAAAGGCTGGATTTCCCGGCATTCGGCGCGCCGAGGATGACGACCTCAAATCCGTCGCGGATGATCTCGGCGGCTCGGAACCCGTCGACGTGGCGATCGATCTCGCCGATCAAAGCCCGCACATCCGACCAGACCGCGTCCGAAACGGATCCCGGCACGTCATCCTCTTCGGCAAAGTCGATCTCCGCCTCGATCATCGCCCGCGCATGGATCAGCCGCCGCCGCCATTCGGCGTATAGCTCGCTCTGCGCCCCCTCGGCATTGCGCACGGCAAAACGCCGCTGCGCCTCGGTCTCGGCATTGACGAGATCGGCCAGTGCTTCGGTCTCGACCAGGTCGAGCCTGCCGTTGAGAAAGGCGCGGCGCGTGAATTCGCCGGGCTCCGCATGCCTGACACCTTCAAAACCGGCGATGGTCTCCAGCATCTTCGCCGCCACGGCGCGGCCGCCATGCACCTGGAACTCGGCGACGTCCTCTCCGGTGAAGCTGCCCGGTCCGGGGAAGAAGAGAACGACGCCGTGGTCAATCACCGATCCGTCCGTCGCGATGAGCTTGCGATAGGCGGCGGCGCGCTCCTTGACCATGCCGCCGGCGATCGTTTCGACCACGAATCGAGTCTTGGGGCCGGAAATGCGGATGACCGCGATGCCGGCCGGCAAGCGGCCGCTGGACAAGGCAACAATCGAATCGCTCAAAATCATTTGCCCGCTCTACCGAACCGCCCTAGCTTCCCGCGCAACTCTGTTAACCGAGCTTGCCGTCGTGACCTTGCCCGCGCAAAACCTGCTGGCCGAAGAAGCCAGCCCCTATCTCCAGCAGCACAGCGACAATCCGGTGCATTGGCGCGGCTGGTCGCCGGCGGCGCTCGCCGAAGCCAGGGAGCGCGGACGCCCGATCCTGCTCTCGATCGGCTACGCCGCTTGCCACTGGTGCCATGTCATGGCGCATGAAAGCTTCGAGAACGAGGCCGTGGCCGCCGTCATGAACCGGCTGTTCGTCAATATCAAGGTCGATCGCGAGGAGCGGCCCGACATCGACCAGATCTATATGGCGGCGCTGCATGCGATGGGCGAGCAGGGCGGCTGGCCGCTGACCATGTTCCTGACGCCGGACGGCAAGCCATTCTGGGGCGGCACCTATTTTCCGCGCGAGGCCCGCTACGGCCGGCCAGGCTTCATCCAGGTGATGGAGGCGGTCGACAAGGCATGGCGGGAGAAGCAGGAAAGCCTCGGCCAGAGCGCCGACGGCCTGACCAGCCATGTCGAGGCGCGGCTGGCGGGAAGCCATGGCAAGGCCGTGCTCGACCGCGACACGCTCGGCGATCTGGCCGGCCGTATCGACGGCATGATCGACCGCGATCTCGGCGGCCTGCGCGGCGCGCCGAAATTCCCCAACGCGCCGTTCATGCAGTCGCTCTGGCTGTCCTGGTTGCGCGACCGCGCCGCTTCGCACCGCGATGCCGTGCTGCTCAGCCTCGAGAAGATGCTGGCCGGCGGCATTTATGATCATGTCGGCGGGGGATTGAGCCGCTATTCCACCGACGCCGAATGGCTGGTGCCGCATTTCGAGAAGATGCTCTACGACAACGCCCAGCTCCTGCGCATGTGCAATTGGGCCTTTGCCGCCACCGGCAATGATTTGTTCCGGATACGAATCGAAGACACGGTCGCCTGGCTACTGCGCGAGATGCTGGTCGACGGCGGCGGCTTCGCCGCCAGCCTCGATGCCGACAGCGACGGCGAGGAAGGGCTGTTCTACACCTGGAACCGAGCCGAGGTCGAAGCCGTGCTTGGCGAGGATTCCGCCTCGTTTTTCGAATACTTCGACCTAGTCGCCCCACATGGTTGGGAAGGCAAGCCGATCATCCGCCAAACCGCCGACCAGCAAAAGCAAAGCATCGTCGACCATGCCTTGCTGGTGCCGTTGAAGCAGAAGCTCCTGGCCGCCAGGGAACGGCGCGTCAGGCCCGGCCGCGACGGCAAGGCGCTGACCGACTGGAACGGCCTGATGATCGCCGCGCTTGCCGAAGCCGGCCGTGCCCTGCAGCGGCCCGACTGGATCGAGGCCGCAGCGCGGGCCTTCGCCCACATCGTCGAAGCGAGCCATGACGGCCGCCTGCCGCACTCAATGCTCGGCGCCAGGAAACTGTTCCCGGCGCTGTCGAGCGACTATGCCGCCATGACGAACGCCGCCGTCGCACTGTTCGAGGCCACCGGCGAAACGGCCTATGTCGATCGCGCCAGGCATTTCATCGGGCAACTCGACCATTGGCACCAGGATGCCGACCAGACCGGCTACTATCTGACGGCCTCCGACAGCGCCGATGTCCCGATCCGCATCCGCGGCGACGTCGACGAAGCGATCCCGTCCGCCACCGCCCAGATCATCGAGGCGCTGGTGCGGCTGGCGTCGGTCACCGGCGGTCTCGATCTTCAGGAAAAAGCCTGGACGACCGCCGAGCACGCCATGGGCCGCGCCGCCCAGCAGGCCTATGGCCAGGCCGGCATCGTCAATGCCTGCGCGCTGGCTCTCGAGCCCCTGAAACTTGTGCTGATCGACCATCCAGAGAGGCCAAGCCTCGTTCCGGTTGCGAATCGGAATCCCGACCCGCGCCGGGTGGATATTGTCGTGCCGGTCGGTACGGAAGCGAATCGACCGGCCTTGCCGGGTGGGGTGGTGCCACCCACCGAAAAGCCGGGCGCCTGGCTGTGCACCGGGCAGGCTTGCCTGCCGGTGGCTACCGATCCGGAGGAGTTGGAGAGGCTGCTGCGGCGAGGGTAGTCGGAAGCGGCCTACGAAGCGTTTCTCAGCTGGCTCGCAGCTTCAAGCGCTGGCGCTGCGCCAACTCCTGCGATTGGCTGCCAACGACCGAGAGATTTCCTGACGAAGGCGAGGGGAGTTCCCCCCGCTATGCGGACCGACCCTCCCCACAAGGGGGAGGATAGCCCAATCACGTATTCATCGAATCGAAGAAGTCGGCGTTGGTCTTGGTCTGCTTGAGCTTGTCGATGAGGAATTCGATCGCGTCGGTCGTTCCCATCGGCGCCAGGATGCGGCGCAGCACAAAGATCTTCTGCAGGTCCGCGCGCGGCACCAGCAGGTCTTCCTTGCGGGTGCCGGACTTGAGGATGTCCATGGCCGGGTAGATGCGCTTGTCGGCCACCTTGCGGTCGAGCTGGATTTCGCAGTTGCCGGTGCCCTTGAACTCTTCGAAGATGACTTCGTCCATGCGGCTGCCGGTATCGATCAGCGCGGTGGCGATGATGGTCAGCGAGCCGCCTTCCTCGATGTTGCGGGCGGCGCCGAAGAAGCGCTTCGGGCGCTGCAGCGCGTTGGCGTCGACACCGCCGGTCAGCACCTTGCCGGATGACGGCACGACGGTGTTGTAGGCGCGGCCGAGGCGGGTGATCGAATCGAGCAGGATGACGACGTCGCGGCCATGCTCGACCAGGCGCTTCGCCTTCTCGATCACCATTTCGGCGACCTGGACGTGGCGGGCGGCCGGCTCGTCGAAGGTCGAGGAGATCACCTCGCCCTTCACCGAGCGCTGCATGTCGGTCACTTCTTCCGGCCGCTCGTCGATCAGAAGCACGATCAGATAGCATTCCGGATGGTTGGCGGTGATCGAGTGGGCGATGTTCTGCATCAGCACCGTCTTACCGGTGCGCGGCTGCGCGTTGATCAGCGCGCGCTGGCCCTTGCCGATCGGCGCCACCAGGTCGATGACGCGCGGCGAGATGTCCTTCGAGGTCGAATTGTCGACCTCCATCTTCAGCCGCTTGGTTGGATAGAGCGGCGTCAGATTGTCGAAGTGGATCTTGTGCCGGATCTTTTCGGGATCGTCGAAATTGATGGTGTTGACCTTGAGCAGCGCGAAATAGCGCTCGCCCTCTTTCGGGCTGCGGATCGGTCCTTCGACGGTGTCGCCGGTCTTCAGCGAAAAGCGGCGAATCTGCGAGGGCGAGATGTAGATATCGTCGGGACCTGGCAGGTAGTTGGCATTGGCCGAGCGCAGGAAGCCGAAGCCGTCCTGCAGCACCTCGACGACGCCGTCGCCGATGATCTCGATGTCCTGGGCGGCGAGCTTCTTCAGGATCGCGAACATCAGCTCCTGCTTGCGCATGACGCTGGCGTTCTCCACCTCGAGCGATTCGGCATAAGCGATCAGCTCTGGCGGCTTCTTGTTCTTGAACTCAGTGAGTTTCATTTCTTGCATTAGATGGACTCTGGGTAGGCTTTGGGGAGAAAAATCGGCTGGATGCGACAAATGCCGGGCGCGGCCGAAAGCGAAAAAATGGGGCGGCGCATGACGGGAAGGAAGACCCGTCTTTTATCGTCGCTCGTCTGAAAGAGCAAGCCGCCTTTTGCGCCGTCGCGGGAAGCTTCAGAACGGCTTCACGACGACCAGGATGACGATGACGATCAGCAGCAATGTGGGGATCTCATTGACGATCCGCCAGTGGCGCGCCGGCTTTTCATTCTTGTCCTCGGCGAATTTGCGCACCGCCCCGGCGAGATAGCCATGCAGCCCCGACAAAACGAGGACCAGCGCTATCTTGGCGTGCAGCCAGCCGCCATGGAAAGCAAAGCCCTTCCATGCCAGCCAGAGCCCGAACACCCAGGTCGCGATCATCGCCGGATTGATGATGGCTCTGAGCAGCCGGCGCTCCATAACCTTGAAGGTTTCCGACTGCGCCGATCCCTTCTCGGCATCGGCATGATAGACGAAGAGCCGGGGCAGATAGAGCATGCCGGCCATCCACGAGATGACGGCGATGACATGGATGGCCTTGGCCCACAGGTAGAAGCCGTCGGACGCCACGAAGTAAAGCAGCGCGGTCGCGACGACCAGAGCGGCGATGCCAATCACCATGCGCTTCATCGCCTGGCCGGTGCTGTTGGTATTGTCAGCCATCAGCGCGTCGCGCTCCGCACCTGTTTCACCATCGCCTCGACATGCGCGATCGGCGTCTCCGGCGTGATGCCGTGTCCGAGGTTGAAGATCAGCGGCCCGCCGCCCAGCCTCCTCAGGATCGCGTCCACGCCGTCGGCCAGCGCCTTGCCGCCGGCCACCAACCGAAGCGGATCGAGATTGCCCTGCACGGCGCCGCCAAGCTGCAATTCCTTCGCCATCGAGAGCGGCACCGTCCAGTCGAGGCCAAGCCCGGTGATGCCGGTCTTGGAGCGATAGTCGCGATAGCGCTCGCCGGCGCCTTTCGGAAAACCGATGACCGGAACATCAGGGTGGACCGCCTTCACTTGCCTCGCGATCTCGGCCACCGGCTCGACGCAGAAAGCCTGGAAGGAAGGCTCGTCCAAAACACCGGACCAGGAATCGAAGATCTGCACCACATCGGCGCCGGCTTCGATCTGGCGGATGAGATAAGCGGCCGAATGATCGGCCAGCACTTTCAACAGCCGTGCGAAGGCCTCCGGCTCGCGATAGGCGAAAAGCCGCGCCGGCGCCTGGTCCGGCGTGCCCTGGCCGGCAATCATATAGGTCGCCACCGTCCACGGCGCGCCGCAGAAGCCGATCAGCGTCGTCTCGTCAGGCAGTTTGGCGCGCAGCCGGCGGACGGTCTCGTAGACCGGTTCGAGATTCACGTGAAACAAATCGCCAGTGAGGCCCGCAATCTCCGAAGCCGAGATCGGCGTCAGCATCGGCCCGCGGCCCTCCTCGAAGCGGACGTCTCGGCCGAGCGCGTTGGGCACCACAAGGATATCTGAGAACAGGATCGAGGCATCGAAGCCGAAGCGCGCGATCGGCTGCAGCGTCACTTCCACCGCAAGGTCCGGATCGTAGCAGAGATCGAGGAAGGAGCCGGCGCGCTTCCGGGTCTCTCTATACTCCGGCAGATAGCGGCCGGCCTGGCGCATCATCCAGATGGGCGGGGGAAAGACAGGCTCGCCCCTCAAAACGTCCAGCATGATCCGTTTTCCAGGCATTCAGCGTCGCCTCTCGAGGGTCCTCTTAAATCAAATATCTATTTTAAAAGAGTCTTCTGATTCTAAGAGTCTGTTGGTTGTGGTGGTTGCGACCTGTCCAGCCTGCCGCCCGAAAAGGCCAGTCAGCATATTGTCGCGCGGTCCCGATCGCGATTTGGAGGGTTCTGGGGAAGAACCGGAATTCCCCTTACGAGTCAACAGCTTGGCCTTTCGCTTCCAAACTTCGGGCTGTGGATGAAATCGGCCAAGAAAAGTTGATCCCCAGTTTTGTCCCCAGCGCCCCGACAAAGCCTACAGCAGGGCGAATTGTGGACAACCCACCATCTGATACAGTCGCTCTCGCCGCCATCGCGTCTTTGTCCGATCTTGTCCACAACTACCCACAGCCTGGAACCCGCGCCTGTGAACAAACCCCAGAGCTTCTTTCACCTGCACCTGATTTCCGACGCCACCGGCGAGACGCTGCTGGCGGCCGGCCGCGCCGCCTCCGCGCAATACAAGGATGCGCGCGCCATCGAGCACATCTACCCGCTGATCCGCACCGAAAAGCAGGTGGCCAAGGTGTTCGAGGATATCGAGGAAGAACCCGGCATCATCCTCTACACCGTCGTCGACCAGAAGCTCGCCCGCGGCATCGACGAGCGTTGCGCGGCGATGGGCCTGCCTTGCGTCTCGGTGCTCGAGCCGGTGCTTGCCGTCTTCCAGTCCTATCTCGGCACCCCGGCCGGCCGCCGTGTCGGCGCCCAGCACGTCCTCGACGCCGAATATTTCCGCCGCATCGATGCGCTGAACTTCACCATGGAGCACGATGACGGACAGCTACCCGCCAACATGGACGATGCCGACATCGTGCTGATCGGCATCTCGCGCACCTCCAAGACGCCGACCAGCATCTATCTCGCCAACCGCGGCATCAAGACCGCCAACATCCCGATCGTGCTCGGCGTGCCGGTGCCGGAAAGCCTGGTCAACGCCAGGACGCCATTGATCGTCGGCCTGGTCGCCACCGCCGAGCGCATCTCGCATGTTCGCCAGAACCGCATCCTCGGCAACACCAGCACCTATGTGCCGTCCGACTATGTCGACCGCGCCGCGATCAACGAGGAGCTCGCCTACGCCCGCCAGATCTGCACAAGGCATGGCTGGCCGATGATCGATGTCTCCCGCCGTTCGATCGAGGAAACGGCGGCGGCGATCGTTGCCCTGCGAGGGAAGTCGAGATAGAGGAGCAAAGAAACTAGTTTTGCGAGTCACCTTGGCGGAGGTCGGCGCCGCCCCTCACCTGCCTGCCGGCATCCTCTCCCCGTATAGGGACGGGGAGAGGGGCGCTGGTGTCTATGGTTTCGCCAATCGCCAGCGCTGCTGGAAAGAGCGCCTGCGCTGAAGCTGGCCCTTTCTCCCCGTCTCTATACGGGGAGAAATGTCCGGCAGGACAATGAGGGGCGGCGCCAACTCTACGATAGCAAGGCTTTGCATACACCAACCGTCCCCTGTCCGCGTCCGAGCACAAAATGACCGAGAAAATCATCCTTGCCTCCGGCAGTCCGTTCCGCAAGGCGATGCTGGTCAATGCCGGCGTCGAGATCGAGGCGGTGCCGGCCGAGGTCGACGAGCGCGCGCTCGAGGCGCCGCTCAAGGATAGCGGCGTGTCGCCGGAGGACGTCGCGCTGGTGCTTGCCGAGGCCAAGGCCACCGACGTCAGCGAACGCCGGCCGGGCGCGCTGGTGCTCGGCTGCGACCAGACGCTGTCGCTCGGCGACGAGGTGTTCCACAAGCCGGCCGACATGGAAGGCGCGCGCCGCCATCTGCTCGCGCTATCCGGCAAGACCCATCAGCTCAACAGCGCCGCCGTGCTTGCCCGCGACGGCGAGGTGCTGTGGCGGCATGTCGGTGTCGCCAGCCTCACCATGCGCAAGCTCGACCCTGCCTTCATCGGCCGGCATCTGGCGCGCGTCGGCGCCATGGCATTGTCGAGCGTCGGCGCCTACCAGATCGAGGGCGAAGGCATCCAGCTCTTCGAAAGAATCGAAGGCGATTATTTCACCATCGTCGGCCTGCCGCTGTTGTCGGTGCTGAAAGAATTGCGCGCGCTGGGGGCGATCGATGGCTGAGAAGAGGGCCTTCGTCACCGGCCACCCGATCGCGCATTCGCGCTCGCCGAAAATCCATGGCCACTGGCTGGCCAGATACGGCATCGACGGCAGCTACCGGGCCATCGATGTCGCCCCCGACGATTTCGCCGCCTTCCTCAACGGGCTGCGGGACAACGGTTTCCAGGGCGGCAATGTCACCATCCCGCACAAGGAGGCGGCCTTCGCGCTGGTCGAGCGCCGCGACGAGGCGGCGGAAGCGATCGGCGCCGTCAACACGCTTTGGTTCGAGGACGGGAAATTGTGGGGCGGCAACACCGACGCCCACGGCTTTGCCGCCAATCTCGACGACTACGCGCCGGGCTGGGCAGCGAATGGCCCGGCCGTGGTGCTTGGCGCCGGCGGCGCGTCGCGCGCCGTCATCCATGCGCTGAAAGAGCGCGGCGTCGGCGACATCCGCATCGTTAACCGCACGCTGGCGCGGGCCGAGGAGCTCAGCCATCGCTTCGGCGCCGGCGTTTCCGCGCATCGCGCCGACGCTGTCGGCGACCTGCTCGCCGATGCCGGCCTGCTCGTCAACACGACGGCACTTGGTATGCATGGCAATGAAGGACTGTCCGCCGATCCGGCCGGCCTGCCGGACCATGCCATCGTCACCGACATCGTCTATGTGCCGCTGGAGACGCCGCTGCTCGCCGCCGCCCGTGGGCGCGGCCTGTGGACGGTCGATGGGCTCGGCATGCTGCTGCATCAGGCGGTGCCCGGTTTCGAACGCTGGTTCGGCACGCGGCCCGAGGTCACCGCCGAGCTCAGGCGGATGATCATTGCCGACATCGAAGCCCATTGATGAGGCGCCGGATATGATCGTGCTTGGCCTCACCGGATCGATCGGCATGGGCAAGTCGACGACGGCGAAGATGTTTGCCGAGGCCGGCGTGCCGGTGCACGATTCCGACGAGACGGTGCATCGCCTCTATGCCGGCAAGGCCGCGCCGCTGGTCGAGGCCGCCTTTCCCGGCACCACAGATGCGGGTGTCGTCGACCGCGCCAGGCTCGGCGCCCGGGTGCTCGGCGACGCCGTCGCGCTGAAGCGACTGGAAGCGATCATCCATCCGCTGGTCCGCGCCGATGCCGACGCTTTCCTTGCCAGGCACCGCGCCGCTGGCGCGCCGCTCGCCGTGCTCGACATTCCCTTGCTGTTCGAGACCGGCGGCCGCGACCGCGTCGACAAGGTCGTGGTCGTCACCGCCCCGGCCGAGGTGCAGCGCGCGCGCGTGCTGGCGCGTCCCGGCATGAGCGAGGCGAAGCTGGCGGCGATCCTCGCCAAGCAGGTGCCCGACGCCGACAAGCGGCGCCAGGCCGATTTCATCGTCGACACCGGCCAGGGCTTTGACGCCGCGCGCGCCGCGGTCGCGGCCATCATCGCCGAATTGGCGGGGGATAAGTCGGGCAAGGACGCTTCCTGACGCCTGCTGTCAGCAGTCCCCATTGCCATTTGTTCCGTTGGATGATTCTGCTCGTTCAGAGTGGACTGATTCGATGCGCGAGATCATTTTCGATACGGAAACCACCGGCCTCGACATGCGCGAAGACCGCATCATCGAGCTCGGCGGCGTCGAGCTGGTCAACCGCTTCCCGACCGGCCGCACCTTCCACAGATTCATCAACCCGCAGGGACGGGCGGTTCATGCCGAGGCGCAGGCCGTGCATGGCATCAGCGCCGCCGACCTGGTCGGGAAGCCGATCTTTTCGGAAATCGCCGAGGAGTGGCTGGCCTTCACCGACGGCGCCAAGCTGATCGCCCACAACGCCAATTTCGACATCGGCTTCCTCAATCTGGAATTCGGCCGGCTCGGCCATCCCGCCATCGATGTCGGCCGCGTCGTCGACACGCTGGCGCTGGCGCGCCGCAAGCACCCGATGGGCCCAAACTCGCTGGACGCGCTCTGCCGCCGCTACGGCATCGACAATGGTCACCGCACCAAGCACGGCGCGCTGCTCGATTCCGAATTGCTGGCCGAGGTCTATATCGAGCTCATCGGCGGCAAGCAGGCGGCGCTGATCCTCGATGCGGTGGCGGTGCAGATGAACGGCGCCGGCGAGGTGGCCGACATCGACATCTCCATCGGCGCGCGGCCGATCGCCTTGCCGCCGCGTCTCACCGAGGCCGAGCGCGCCGCGCATGCCGGCCTGGTGCGCACGCTCGGCGAAAAGGCGCTGTGGCTGAAGGTGGAAGCCGAAGCCGGGGCGGCACAGAACTAGCACCGTCCCGCCGGCATCTCATGCAAAAAGCCCGGCGCGGGGCCGGGCTTTTCGATACCAAATAAAGAGCGGATCAGCTCACCTGGACCTTGGCCGCCGCCTGGTCCTCGGCCAGCTTCTGCTGGAACATCTGCGCGAAGTCGATCGGGTCGAGCATCAGCGGCGGGAAGCCGCCATTGCGGGTGGCTTCGGCGATGATCTGGCGGGCGAACGGGAACAGCAGCCGCGGGCATTCGATGAACAGGATCGGCAGCATGTGTTCCTGCGGGAAGCCGCTGATAGCGAAGACGCCGCCATAGACCAGCTCGACGTTGAACAGCACTTCCTGGTCGAAGGAGGCCTTGGCGTTCAGCGTCAGGTTGACGTCGAACTGCTTGTCCGAGAGCGGATTGGCGTTGACGTTGACATTGATGGCGATGCCGGGAGCCTTGTCGCGGCCGCGCAGCGAATTCGGCGCGCCGGGGCTCTCGAAGGACAGGTCCTTCACATATTGGGCGAGTACGTTGAGTGTCGGCTGCGCGTTGCCGTTGCCGTTGGCGGCGCCGGTCGGCGCGTCGTCTTTGCTGGCCATGAGCCTTTGTCCTTTTGCCTGGGCAGCCTTGCTGACCGGATTGAAACCGGGGGTTCGCTACCATGGTCGGCATGACAAGACAAGGTTTGCCGCCTCGGCGCGGGATCACAGTTGCGACCGATCTCCGTCGCAGATTCCTGACGGCCAACCTTGAGACACTTGACCGGAAATTGTCTAGTCGTCCTTGAGGCGGCGCCAGGGCGAATTGTGGTCGGGGCCGCGGGTGTAATCGTCGCCGCGCGAATAGTCGCTGTCGTCGAGATCGATCGTCTTGCCGCGCGGCCGCGCCTGGAAGCCGGCGCTGAAGCTGGTCGCCAGCACGATGCGGCTTTTCAGCATCCGCCAGGCGAGGTCCCGCACCGGCGGCAACAATAGCAGGATGGCGAGGATGTCGGTGATGAAGCCGGGAATGATCAAGAGGATCGCCGCCAGCACGATCATCGCGCCATGCGCGAGCTGGCTGCTCGGATCGCGCCCGGCATCCATTTCCGCCCGCACTCGTGCCATCACGCCGAAACCCTGGTGTCGCAGCAACAGGCTGCCGGCAATCGAGGAGGCCAGCACCAGGCCGACTGTCGCCAGCGCGCCGACCTGGCGGCCGACGACGACGAAGCCGGCGATTTCCAGAAGCGGCAGCGCCAGGACGAACAAGGGGAGCAGTGAAATACGCAATTCCTGGCCGATCGTTTCCATGTTTTCCCGGCCAGCGTGCAATCGCCGCTGGCACCGGACCCGTTAGATAGGTATGCCTGCCTTTGATTTGAATGATTGCGCCTAGCGTTCTATATGCTTTGAGTGTTGAACGCTATGCGACCGCGGCCCGATGCTGGCCGGCGGTCCGGCCAGGACAGGGATCGAATTGGCGGAAGATATGGGATTCTTCGACTTCGGCACGATTTTCTTTCTGATTGCGGCGGTTGTGATCTTTTTCCAGCTGCGCAACGTGCTGGGTCGTCGCACGGGCAGCGAGCGCCCGCCCTTCGACCCCTATTCGGCGAGCCGCACCCGCGAGCAGGATGCCGGCCAGAAGGCCGAGAATGTCGTCTCGCTGCCGCGCAAGCGGGCGCCTGGGGAGCCGGCCGTCGACGCCTATGCCGAGATCGACGCCTTCGCCAAGCCCGACACCGATCTCAACAAGGGTCTGAGGACGATCAAGGACAACGATGCGTCTTTCGACCCCAAGGGCTTCGTCGATGGCGCCAAGATGGCTTACGAGATGATCGTCATGGCCTACGCCGATGGCGACCGCAAGACGCTCAAGAACCTTCTCTCGCGCGAGGTCTTTGACGGCTTCGTCGCCGCGATCGGCGAGCGCGAGGCGAAGGCGGAGAAGATCCAGTCCTCCTTCGTCGGCATCGACAAGGCCGATATCGTCGCCGCCGAGATGAAGGGGGGCGAGGCGCACATCACGCTGCGCATCGTCAGCGAGCTGATTTCGGCGACCCGCGACAAGGCCGGCGCCGTCATCGACGGTGACCCCGAAACCGTCGCCGAGGTCAAGGATGTCTGGACCTTCGCCCGCGACACGCGCTCGCGCGATCCGAACTGGAAGCTCGTCGCCACCGAAGAAGAAGATTGAGCCCGGGCGGCGGCGGTGTCGCTCTCTTCCCTTTTCAGCGAAAAATCCTTTGGCGCACTGCCCGGCTGGGGTGAGGACGACCACCGCGCCGCCTTTGCCGCCTTTCGCCGCTCGGCCTTCCATGTCCTGACCAAGCCCTACCGCAGCGGCTCGCTGGGCGTCGGCTTCGAGGCCTTTGCCGGGGCTTATCAGGAGGCGCGGGCTGTTTCGCTGCCGAATCGAGCGGAAGCCCGGACCTTCTTCGAACGCCATTTCGTTCCCGCCCATGTCGCCGCCGAACACGGCGGCGCCGGCCTCGTCACCGGCTTCTACGAGCCGGAGGTCGAGGCCTCGCCGGTGCGGACGGACCGTTTCACGGTGCCGCTGCTGTCACGCCCGGCCGATCTGATCGACGTCCAGGACGCCAACCGGCCGGATGGCATGGATCCCTATCTCGCCTTCGCCCGCGAGACAGGGGATGGGCTGGCCGAATATTTCGACCGCTGCGCCATCGAGCGCGGCGCGCTTGCCGGCAATGGGCTGGAGATTGCCTGGCTCGCCGACAAGGTCGACGCCTTCTTCATCCATGTGCAGGGCGCTGCGCGGCTGAAGATGACCGACGGCCGGCTCTGCCGCGTCACCTACGCCGCCAAGTCCGGCCAGCGTTTCACCGGGCCTGGCAAGATCCTGAGCGAGCTCGGCGAGATCCCGCTGGCCAAGGTGACGATGCAGTCGATCCGCGCCTGGTTCAGGGCGCACCCGGATCGCGTCGACGAGATCCTCTGGCAGAACCGCTCCTATATCTTCTTCCGCGAGGCGGCGGTCGACGATGCGGCGCTCGGTCCGATCGCCGCCGCCAAGGTGCCGCTGACGCCGGGCCGTTCGGTTGCCGTCGACCGGCTGCTGCACACATTCGGCACGCCCTTCTACATCGACGCGCCGACGCTCGCCGCTTTCGGCGACGGGCCGTTCCGGCGGCTCATGATCGCGCAGGACACTGGCTCGGCCATCACCGGCCCGGCGCGCGGCGACCTGTTCGCCGGCTCGGGCGACGCCGCTGGCGAGATCGCCGGCGTCGTCCGCAACGCCGCCGATTTTTATGCGCTGATCCCACGCCAGCTCGTTTCGGGGGTGGTTTTATGACCCGCCGTATCGACAGGCTGAGCGAAGACGACCGCGTCCTGTGGAACCTGGTGGCGCGTACCGCCAAGCCGCTCAAGGGCAAGGCCGCCGTCGACGTCGCCGATTTCAGCGTCGAGCCGAAACCGGCGCCGACGCCTGCTCCCGTCAACGGCGCTCCATCCGTCGCGGCAAAGCCCAGGACCCAGCATGTCTCGCATGCGCTGGACGACCAGACCCTGAACAAGCTGTCGAAGGGCCGCTTGCCGCTCGAAGGCCGCGTCGACCTGCACGGCATGACCCAGGACGAGGCCTACTCGCTGCTGTTTTCATTCCTGCACCGGGCCCATGCCGGCGGCATCCGCTATGTGCTGGTCATCACCGGCAAGGGCTCCTCGTCCGGCGGCGACGGCGTGCTGCGGCGTTCGGTTCCGGCCTGGCTGTCGACGCCCGCCTTCCGGCCGCTGGTCTCCAGCCACGACCATGCCGCGCGCAACCATGGCGGCTCCGGCGCGCTCTATGTCCGCTTGCGCCGGACCCGCACATGAAAACCCGCACATGAGAGCGCTGGCATGACACCGTTCGGCGAGAAGCTGCGCGCGCTGCGCGCCGAGCGCGGCCTCAGCCAGAAGGCGATGGCCGAGGCGATCGGCGTCAGCGCCGCCTACCTGTCGGCGCTTGAACATGGCCGCCGCGGCGCCCCGACCTGGACGCTGATCCAGAAGATCATCGGCTATTTCAACGTCATCTGGGACGATGCCGAGGAACTCGCGCGCCTCGCCGAGGCTTCGCATCCGCGGGTGCGGATTGACACGTCGGGCCTGACGCCCGCCGCCACCGAACTCGCCAATCTCCTGGCTGAAAACATCGAGAAGCTGGACGAGGCGGAGCTTCGCCGGATCACGGCTTCGGTCCGCGCGGCCCTTGGCCGGCGGACGTGATGCGCGGCGCGAATTGCTCCGGCGCCGGCATCGGCTTCACATGAGGCGATGCCCGCTGGCCGGTAGCCAGCGGGCATGTTGCGAGATCACTTCGCGCCGGTCTGGCCGCCGCGACCGCCATGGTTGTCATGGTCGCCATGCTCGTGTCCGCCGCCCAGGCAGCTCGAATCGCTGGTGCCGCAACAACGGCCGCTCCACAGGGCGTTGGTCTTGGTCTCGGCACAGCTGACGGTCTGGTCCGCCAGCGCGGATCCGGCCATGGACGAGACCGCGACAGCGGCGAGAAGGGCATTTCGCAGAAAAGCAGTCATTTGAAGTCTCCAGGGTTGGTTTCTGTACGCGGCTGTGTGTCGCCGGCAGAGACCGTCTGGTTCACGGATGACTGCAAAAAGTTGGAAGGGCGGCGCGGGACGCGGCCAGCAAGTCTCATTTGACGTTGGCGCTGCCCCTCATCCGCCTGCCGGCACCTTCTCCCCGTATAGCGACGGGGAGAAGGGAGCTGGCCGCTACGTTGGGGCAATTTTGCAATGCGGTGCGCGCAGCGTCCCCGTCACTATACGGGGAGAAATGCCCGGCAGGGCAATGAGGGCGGCGCCAACCTATGATGTAAAAGCAGCCAAGGGCGGTACCAGCCCGCCTCAACGCTTGGAATGCAGACTCGATCGTCGGTTACTGCACCGCGCCGACCAGCACCTGCTGGCCGCCGCGGATCGACACCCAGCGTCCGGTGTTGTCGATCGCCTGCCGCTTGAGGAAGCGGTAGCCGGTCTCGTCCCAGGCCTTGACCTTGTCGTTCAGGTTGTCGAGCACGTAGTCGCCCTCGTCGGTGCGCACCGTCAGCACCGCATGGCCTTCGCCGTCGGGCTTGCGCACGACGGTGATCAGCAGGTCCGCCAGCGACACGCCCATGCGGTAGAGCTGGCGGCGCTTTTCGAGCACATAGTCCTCGCAGTCGCCGACGCCCTTGTCGGGATAGGCCCAGACCTCGTCCTTGCCGTAGATGTCGTAGTCGCTCATCGGCTTGACGGCGGCGTTGACCTTGGCGGTGATGCTGACGAGCTTGCGCAGGAACGCATCGGTCATCTTGGCCGGCGCCAGATTGCTCGGGCGGATCGAGCATTCGCCCGGATTGGCCTTGCAGAAATCGTAATGTCCGATCGGCTGCGAAGTCAGCCCTCCGGTCATCATCGCTCCCGCCGCGAATGCGGGCGCCGCCCACAATCCCGAAATCGCCAGCCCTGCGACCGCACACAAGCGCAGCGTCCGTGCCATCGGTGAGGAAATCATAGTCCCCGTTCGCCCTTGTTGTTAACGAAACGTTAAGGGCGATTTACAGTCCGTGTCAATTACGAGTCTGGCCTGATTGGCGGCATGGTTACTTCCGCGATCCTGACAGCGGCACTTGTGCAACAGCGGGATCCGGATATGCCGAAAGCCGCCGTCGCGGCGGCCCGACCTTGCGGTCTTGCTCAGCCCTTGGCCGAGCGCACCAGCTTGGGCTTTGCCGCGACGCGGGTCTGGCGGCCGTAGCTGGTGATGAAGTCGACGATGCGCGGCACGATTTCGGAGCGGAAGCGCGAGCCGTTGAAGACGCCGTAATGGCCGACCGCCGGCTGCATGTAGTGGGCCTGCCGGTCGGCCGGGATGTTGACGCACAGATCGTGCGCGGCCTGGGTCTGGCCGAGGCCGGAAATGTCGTCGTTCTCGCCCTCGACAGTAAACAGCGCGACGTTGCGGATCGCCGAGGTGTCGACGGCCTCGCCGCGATGCATCATCTCGCCCTTGGGCAGGGCATGGCGCACGAACACGGTGTCGACCGTCTGCAGGTAGAACTCCGCCGTCAGGTCCATCACCGCCAGATATTCGTCGTAGAAGTCGCGGTGCTTCTCGGCATTGTCGCCGTCATGCTTCACCAGGTGCATGAAGAAGTCCTTGTGGGCGATTATGTGGCGGTCGAGGTTCATGCTCATGAAGCCCGAGAGCTGCAGGAAGCCGGGATAGACCTCGCGGCCGAAGCCGGGCACCGGCCACGGCGCCTGCATGATGACGTTGTCGCGGAACCAGCCGCTGCCCTTTTCCTCGGCCAGCAAATTGACCGCCGTCGGATTGCGGCGGGTGTCGATCGGCCCGCCCATCAGCGTCATCGTCGAGGGCACGAACGGGTCGCCGCGCTTTTCCATCAGCGCAACCGCAGCCAGCACCGGCACCGAGGGCTGGCACACCGCCATCACATGGGTGTCGGGACCGAGCGCATGGAACATCTCGATGATGTAGTCGATATAGTCGTCGAGATCGAAGCGGCCGTCGGCCAGCGGCACCATGCGGGCATCGACCCAGTCGGTGATGTGCACGTCGGCATAGGGCAGCATCGCCTCCACCGTGCCGCGCAGCAGCGTCGCGTAGTGGCCCGACATCGGCGCCACGATCAAAAGCTTCGGATCGGGCTTGCGGCCAGCGGGGACGGCCCGCTCGAAACGGATCAGGTTGCAGAAAGGCTTCGACCACACGGTCTTTTCGCTGACGTCGACGCTCTTCCAGTCGACGACGGTCTTGTCGAGGCCGAATTGCGGCTTGCCGTAGCGGCGCGTCGTGCGCTCGAACAGTTCGGCGGTTGCCGCCACCGAGCGGCCCCAGGGCGTGTGCGCGATCGGATTGAGCGGGTTGGTGTAGAACATCTTCACCGCGTCGGCATAGACGCGGGCCGGCTGCAGCGCGGCGTGGTTCAATTCGTAGAGCTGGTAGTACATCGAGAAGACCCCGCTGCTGCTGCGACCCAAGGACGACGTGCAGCGCCGAGCCTCAAATGTCTCGCGGCGAGGTTAACAAGATATTGTTGCGATGCAATACGTCATGTCGAGTGATCAATGGTTCTTTCGGCCAAAGCGTTGAGAATCCGCCTTGGCGGGCGGCAGCCGGCTCACTGTGCGCTGCGGAAGTGTGCAGGAAATATGTCCGGCCCTCTGGCCGGACATGTCAGACATATCACACGCGCGCCATGCAAACGGCGGTGTGACCCGAACCGATGAAGCCGAGCTGGCTGGCTGCGCCCTTCGACAGATCGAGCACGCGCCCCTTGATGAACGGGCCGCGGTCGTTGATGCGCACCACGACGCTGCGACCGTTGTTCTTGTTGGTCACCTTGAGCTTGGTGCCGAAGGGCAAGGTGCGGTGCGCGGCGGTCAGCGCCGACGGGTTCATGCGTTCGCCGGAAGCGGTGCGCGAGTGCAGCGCGTACCAGGAGGCGCGGCCGCATTGCGCGGCGGCGGAGGAGGCGGAGGCGCCGACCATCAGGCCAGCCGCTACCGTTACCGCGACAAGCGCGGTTTGCTTTGTCTTCATCATCTTTGGGGAATGGCTCCGTTTGGACAGACCCCAGCCGTTAGGAAGCAATTAAGGCAGGAAATGCGGCCGCCATCTGGCGGTTCCATGGCAACGGCACACGTTTGGAGTCGCCGGGAAACAGTTTGTCATGAGTCTTCCCGGCTTGCGCGGCGTATTCTCGATGATCATTCGCACCGGTTTTCTGGTTGTGTCTGGCTGGATCGGGCATCAATACGCAAGTACAGACGGGCGCGATTGGATCGCTTCCTTCCGCTCTTTCATTGCCGCCGTGACTGAGTCGACGATCGACTTGCGAAGGGAATCCCACCGATGCGATTGATGCGGTTTGTGCTGGCGCTGATCGTGCTCGCGATCGGCCTGCTCTGGTCCCTTCAGGGCCTCGGTCTTGTCCGGGGCAGCTTCATGACCGGCCAGACGCATTGGCTCTATATCGGAATACTGACGATGCTGGTAGGATTGCTCGGGCTCGGCTGGGCCAGCCGCTCGCGCATCTGAGGCGCCTCCCGCGGGGCGCCATCTGCCCTCTCCCGGTTCGGCGGCCGCACCATGGAATTTCATTCCTCCACTCGCCCTCCGATTGGCACGATCTATCTTCTTTCCGGCAGCGATCGGCTGGAAAAGACGCTAGGTTTTCACCCATGGAGCTTTTTGCATGAGCGAGCCCGGAAAAGCCGACAGTGCCGTTTCCCGCCTGCGTCCGCCCTATGCGTCCGTGCTCGACCTCATCGGCCAGACGCCGATCGTCGAGCTGACCAAGTTCGACACCGGCAGATGCCGGCTGTTCGTCAAGCTCGAAAGCCAGAATCCCGGCGGCTCGATCAAGGACCGCATCGCGCTGTCGATGATCGCCGCCGCCGAGCGGCAGGGCAAGCTCAGGCCCGGCGGCACCATCGTCGAGGCGACCGCCGGCAATACCGGTCTCGGTCTTGCCCAGGTCGGCATTCCCAAGGGCTACCGCATCATCCTCGTCGTCCCCGACAAGATGTCGCGCGAAAAAATCCAGCATCTGCGCGCGCTCGGCGCCGAGGTGCGCA
Source organism: Mesorhizobium sp. M4B.F.Ca.ET.089.01.1.1 (assembly GCF_004022605.1). Taxonomy (NCBI): domain Bacteria; kingdom Pseudomonadati; phylum Pseudomonadota; class Alphaproteobacteria; order Hyphomicrobiales; family Phyllobacteriaceae; genus Mesorhizobium; species Mesorhizobium sp. M4B.F.Ca.ET.089.01.1.1. The sequence continues at coordinate 6,975 of NZ_RZOS01000034.1, read as the reverse complement.
TGACGCGCTCCGACGTCGGCAAGGGCCATCCCGAATACTACCAGGACATGGCCGAGAAGATCGCCGCCGAAACCCCCGGCGCCTTCTACGCCAACCAGTTCGCCAATCCCGCCAACCCGCTGGCGCATGAGACCACGACCGGCCCGGAAATCCTCGCCCAGCTCGACGGCGACGTCGACGCGGCGGTGGTCGGCGTCGGCTCCGGCGGCACGCTGACCGGGCTCGGCCGCTATTTCGCGAAACATTCGCCGAAGACCGAGATGGTGCTGGCCGACCCGGTCGGCTCGGTGCTGGCGCCGCTGATCAAGACCGGCAAGATGGAGGAGGCCGGCAGCTGGACCGTCGAAGGCATCGGCGAGGATTTCGTGCCGCCCAATGCCGACCTGTCGCTGGTCAGGAAGGCCTATTCCATCCCCGACAAGCAGAGCATGCTGGCGGTGCGCGATCTGCTCTCCCGCGAAGGCATCCTCGCCGGTTCGTCCTCCGGCACGCTGTTGTCGGCCGCGCTGCGCTACTGCCGCGAGCAGACGGTGCCGAAACGCGTCGTCACCTTCGTCTGCGACAGCGGCAACAAGTATCTGTCGAAGGTGTTCGACGATTTCTGGCTGGCCGAGCAGGGCCTCGCCGAGCAGGAGCAGCACGGCGACCTGCGCGATCTCGTCATGCGCTCGCACCGCACCGGCGACACGGTCTGGGTCGGGCCGGAGGAAAGCCTGCTCAATGCCTATGGCCGCATGCGCCGCTCCGATGTCTCGCAACTGCCGGTGCTCGACGACGGCAAGCTGGTCGGCATCGTCGACGAAGGCGACATACTCGCCAAGGTCGACGGCCCCTATGACGGCCGCTGGGACCGCTTCAACGGCCCGGTGCGCACGGCCATGACCTCCAATCTGCACACGCTGCAGGCCAGCCAGACGCTCGATGCGCTGTTGCCTGTCTTCGACCGTAACGAGGTCGCCATCGTCTTCGATGGCGAGGAATTCATCGGCCTGATAACCCGTATCGACCTGATCAACCATCTGAGGCGTCGCGCAAGATGACGAGCAATGCAACGGGCAAGAACCGCCTGGCCTTTTCGACCCGCACCATCCATGGCGGCCAGAGCCACGACCCGACGACCGGCGCGGTGATGGTGCCGATCTACGCCACCTCCACCTACGGCCAGCAGTCGCCCGGCGTGCACAAGGGTTTCGAATACGCCCGCAGCCAGAACCCGACCCGCTTCGCCTTCGAGCGCGCCGTGGCCGATCTCGAAAGCGGCACCAGAGCCTTCGCCTTCGCCTCCGGCCTGGCCTCGATCTCGACCGTGCTGGAACTGCTCGATGCCGGCGCCCATATCGTCGCCACCGACGACATCTATGGCGGCACGTTTCGCTTGCTGGAACGGGTGCGCAAGCGCTCGGCCGGGCTGCAGGTCAGCTTCGCCGACTTCACCGACCTCACCGCCATCGAGGCCGCCATCCGCCCCGAGACAAAACTGCTCTGGGTCGAGACGCCGACCAATCCGCTGCTGCGCATCGTCGACCTCGAAGCGGTGGCGGCGTTGGCAAAGCGCAAGGGCCTGCTCACCGTCGCCGACAACACTTTTTGCAGCCCCTACATCCAGCGGCCGCTCGAGCTCGGCATCGACATCGTCGTGCATTCGACGACGAAATATTTGAACGGCCACTCCGACATGGTCGGCGGCGTTGCGGTGGTCGGCGACAACCAGGATTTGGCCGACCGGCTGAAATTCCTGCAGAACGCCATCGGCGCCATCTCCGGCCCGTTCGACTCCTTTCTGGCGCTGCGCGGCATCAAGACCCTGGCGCTGCGGATGGAGCGGCATTCGGCGAACGGCCTGAAGATCGCCGAGTGGCTGGAAAGTCGTAACGATGTGCGCCGCGTCATCTATCCCGGCCTCGCCAGCCACCCGCAGCACGAAATCGCCAAACGCCAGATGCACGCCTTCGGCGGCATGATCTCGGTCGAGCTCGACCGCGATCTGGCGGGGACAAAGCGCTTCCTCGAACGCACGCAGCTGTTCACCCTGGCCGAAAGCCTCGGCGGCGTCGAGAGCCTGATCGAGCATCCCGCGCTGATGACGCACGGCTCGATCCCGGCGGAGAAGCGCGGCGCGATCGGGATATCGGATTCGCTGGTCAGGCTCTCGGCCGGCATCGAGGACGGCGATGATTTGATCGCGGATCTGGAGCAGGCGTTGAGGGGCTGACATAGTCATCGCGGTGATCCTTCGCGCCCCTCTCTGTCCTGCCGGACATCTCCCCCACGAGGGGGGAGATTGGCAGCTTCGGCGTTTCGCTCGTCCTACGGCGGAGGCGATTGGCGAAAGTCGGCGCGCCGTCTGATCTCCCCCCAAGTGGGGGAGATGGCCGGCAGGCCAGAGGGGGGCGCTGTCCCGCCGACATCTCGGTATGTGTGCCATTGCGGAGCGCAATCCACGCTCTAAACTGCCTCCCGCTTTGCGATCTCCGGAGGCGTCATGCGCGTGATCGTGCTGGGCAGTGGCGTGGTTGGCGTCACCACCGCCTATCAGCTGCAGAAGGACGGCCATGAGGTGGCGCTCATCGAGCGCCAGCCTCAGGTCGCCGCCGAGACGAGCTGGGGCAATGCCGGCATGATCGCGCCCGGCCATTCGTTCGTCTGGTCGTCGCCGAAAGCGCCGATGATCCTTTTGAAATCGCTGGTGCTGAAGGACCAGGCGCTACGCTTCAGGATATCGGCCGATCCCAGGCTCTACAGCTGGTCGTGGCTCTTCCTGATGGAATGCACGGCGGAAAAGGCCAGGCGCAACACACTGCTCAAGCATCGCCTTGCCGCCTATTCGCAGAGCGTGCTGCGCGAGGTCGTCGCCGACGAGCAAATAGACTATGACCGCAACGATCGCGGCATCCTCTACTTCCACCGCAGCCAGCAGGCGCTGGACAAGGGTGTCGAGCATATGAAGCTTTTGGAGTCCGACGGGCAGGAGATCAGGCTGCTGGATCGCGAGGGCGTCGTGGCACTCGATCCGTCGCTGGCCTCGGCGCGGGAAAAGATCGCCGGCGGCATCTATTGCCCGACCGATGAGACCGGCGATCCGGCGAAGTTCACCCGGGCACTGGCGGCGAAGATCGCCGGGCGCGGCGGCGAAATCCGCACCGGCACCACCGTCACCGGCATCGAGACCTCGGGCGATGCCGTCGCGCAGGTGCGGACCGACAAGGGCGCCTTCAAGGGCGATGCCTATGTGCTGGCGCTCGGCTCCTACAGCCCGCTGCTGGCCAAAACCATCGGCATCAGCCTGCCGATCTATCCGATCAAGGGCTATTCCCTGACCATCCCGGTCGGCAACCGCCCGGCGCCGCCGACCATCGCTTCAGTCGACGAGCACAATCTGGTCGCCATTTCGCGCTTCGGCGACCGCCTGCGCGTTACCGCAACGGCCGAGTTCGCCGGCTACGACACCAGCCACAGACCGGCCGACTTCGCCTTCATGAAAGGCGTGACCGAGGAGCTCTACCCGGAAGGCGCCGATTACGACCGCGCAGAGATGTGGGCGGGCTTGCGGCCGATGACGCCGAACAACCTGCCGGAGTTCGGACAGCGGCGTCTGCGCAACCTCTACCTCAACACCGGCCACGGCCATATCGGCTGGACCATGTCGCACGGCTCGGCCCGCATCACCGCCGACCTGATCGCCGGCCGCAAGCCGGCGATTTCGATGGATGGACTTTTGAACTGAGAGCATGATCCCGCAAGCCTGACCTCTGGGACCGGGATTGCCAAGAAAGGGAACGCCATGTCCGCCAACCCAGCCGCCGCGCCCCTCGCCGCTTCGGGACCTGTCGATCTCGGCGTCCTGCCATCGGAGATCGACGGCGGCCTCGCCTCGCGCGCCGCGATCGGGCTGGCGATCCTCGCCACCGACCAGACGCTGGAGCATGAGTTCCGCGCGCTGGTGCGCATTCCCGGTGTCGCCTTCTACGAGGCACGGCTCTTCAACGACAACGACATCACGCCCGAAACGCTGCGCGCCATCGGCCCGCGCATCGCGCCGACTGTCGACCTGATCCTGCCCAGCATCCCGCTCGACGTCGTCGGCTTCGGCTGCACCTCGGCGACGATGACGCTCGGCGAGGAAGCCGTGTTCGCCGAGATCCGCAAGGCCGGGGGTGGCCTGCACCACGCCGGTCACCGGCGCGCTCGCCGCCTTCAAGGCGCTCGGCGCCAGAGGCATCGGCCTGCTGACGCCTTACGCGCCCGAGATCAACCGCGGCCTCGTCGCCTATTTCAGCGGGCGCGGCCTGGACATCGCGGCCGTCGCCACCTTCGACCGGCGCGACGACCGCGAGGCCGCCCGCATCTCGCTGGCCTCGATCGAGGCGGCGGCCGAGCGCATGGCCGCCGTGCCCGGCGTCGACGCCATCTTCATCTCCTGCACCAGCCTGCGCGTCGCCGAGGCGGTGGCGGGGCTGGAGCAGCGCATCGGCATTCCCGTCACCTCTTCCAACCACGCCATGGCCTGGCACTGCCTGCGGCTCGCCGGCATCGATGACATCGTGCCGGCCGGCGGCCGGCTGTTTGCCTTGCCGATCAGTTGATCCGGTTGGCCGACCTGAGCATTGGCGCCAACAGCGTCCAGCGGTCTTGTCGACACGAACTTTCGCGCCACGGCAGACCGTTCGAAGTTCGCGAGTTAACGGATTCGGAAGGGGTTGTTTAACGCTTCGCTACTATCTCCCGCCTCGGGAGGCACGACAGAGTGAGCGCGATGAACGACGACCCCGAAAAACGCAGCGAATGGCGCGCCATTTTTTACGTGCAGGCGCGCGTCGCCTTGCTGTTCGTTCCGGTCGTCGCCAGCCTGCTTATCATCGCGGCCCTTGCCGGCAACGAACGCAAATCCGTTCCCGACGCCATTGACCGGACCGTCACGAGCTCCGTGAAATAGCGCAGCCGTCCTAGATGCCTGGCGATGCGCCGCCTCAAACAAACTTCGGGATCGGCCCGTTCTGCGGTGTCGTATCATCGCCGAGGTCGATGAACACCTCGTCGACATAGCACCATGCCCAGCCTTCCGGCGGGTCGTAGCCCTCGATGACCGGATGGCTGGTGGCGTGAAAATGCTTGGTGGCGTGGCGGTTGGGCGAGTCGTCGCAGCAGCCGACATGGCCGCAGGTGCGGCAGAGCCTGAGATGCACCCACCACGATCCGCTCTTCAGGCACTCCTCGCAGCCGAGCGCGCTCGGCGTGACTTGCCTGATGTCGCTCGTGTGCCGGCATTCGTCCATTACGATCTCCTCGCCTGTTCGGATTGAGCGCCGCCGCCGTTCTGAGCAAGATAGGCATGCAGCGCCGCCACCACCTGGGCGCCTTCACCGACGGCGGCGGCGACGCGCTTGATCGAGCCGCATCGAACGTCGCCGATGGCAAACACGCCGCTGCGGCTCGTCTCCATCAGGCCATGTCCCTGCGCCACCTCTGGTCCGGTGCGGACAAAACCCTTGGCGTCGAGCGCCACGTTGCATTTCGCCAGCCAGTCCGTGTTGGGGTCGGCGCCGATGAACAGGAAGAGATGGCGGATGGTTCGCGTCGTCTCGGTGCCAGTCGCGCGGTTACGCCAGCGCACCCGCTCGAGGTTGCTCTCGCGGCCTTCCAGCGCAACGATCTCGGTCTCGGCCAGCACCTCGATGTTCGGCTGCGCCTCGATGCGCTCGACCAGATAGCGCGACATGGTCTCGTTGAGGCTGCCGCGGCGCGCCAGCAGCGTCACCTTGCCCACCTGGCTGGCCAGGAAGACCGCCGCCTGGCCGGCCGAATTGCCGGCGCCGACCAGCGCCACCTCCTGATCCCGGCAAAGCCGCGCCTCGATCGGCGACGCCCAATAGTGCACCGACGTGCCCTCGAACTGCGCCAGATTGGCCACATCGAGGCGGCGGTAGCGTGCGCCGCTGGCGATCACCACCGTGCGCGTGTGCACCGTCTCGCCATCGCCGACATCGAGCGCGTAGCCGGACAGGTCGCCTCCACCGCTGAGCAGCTTCGCCTCGTCGGGGATCACCATTTCGACGCCGAACTTCTGCGCCTGGTTGTAGGCGCGCGCCATCAGCGCCATGCCGGTGATGCCGGTCGGGAAGCCGAGATAGTTCTCGATGCGCGCCGACGCCCCCGCCTGCCCGCCAAAGGCGCGGCAGTCGAGCACGATCGTCGACAGCCCTTCGGAGGCCGCATAGACCGCCGCGGCCAGCCCGGCGGGTCCGGCGCCGACGATCGCCACGTCGTAGACCTTGCTGGCATCGACGGGCCGCAGCAGGCCGACGCAGCGCGCGAGTTCGTGATCGCCCGGATTGTGCAGCAGCTTGCCGTTCGGACAGAGCACGATCGGCAGGTGATGCGGATCGACATGGAAACGCTCGGTCAGCGTCCTGGCGCAGGGGTCGGTCTCGGAATCGAGCGCGCGATGCGGCAGGCCGCTGCGGGTGAGAAAGCCCTGCAGCCTCAGCACGTCGCCATTGCCGGGAGGGCCGATGATGATCGGCCCGCTGATGCCGCTCTCCAGCAGCCCGACGCGGCGCAGGATCAGCGCCCGCATGATCCGCTCGCCGAGGTTCGCCTCCTGCACCATCAGATCGCGCAGCCGCTGCGAGGGGATGACGATGGCCTCGACCGGTTCGGTGGCTTCCGCATTGATCAGCGACGGCCGGCTCGAGAGCTGCGCCAGCTCGCCGATGAAGTTGCCGGCGCCGTAGGAGATGATCGCCTCGCGCGGCCCCAGCCCGCCGGCCTGCGTGATCTCGACCTTGCCGGACAGGATGACGATCAGGCCGGGCGACACCTCGCCGGCCGTAACGATCTGCTCGCCGGCAGCATAAGAACTCGCCGTACCGAAGCGGCGCATGCGTTCGATGTCCGCTTCCGCCAGGACAGGGAACATCTGGTCACGGCGGGCGGCGATGGTCGGGCTGACGGAGGGGGCCATGGGGCGGACCGTAG
>NZ_RZOS01000349.1:0-6279 GCF_004022605.1 Mesorhizobium sp. M4B.F.Ca.ET.089.01.1.1 | reverse complement strand
GGCGAGACGCGCCCCTCGAAAGATGGCGAACCGATCAGAATGGCCTTCGCCGGCGAGCCGGGCCAACAGGTCCTGGACGATTCGTCGCCGGCGCAAATTCAGACCGCCGCCGAAGCGGAAAGTCAGCTCAAGCTGCGTCTCGAGCAATCCGGCATAAGGACCTTGACCGTTCAGCGATCGCCGGGACGCCTCGTGGTGTCGGGCATGATCCCGAATGACCAGAGCGGCGTCTGGACGGAAACGCAATCGTGGTTCGACCAGGCCTTCGGCGCACACATTCCGCTGGTCTCCAACGTCATGATCGGCAACGCCGAGCAGGCCCCGCGCCTGACGCTGCAGGCGATCTGGTATGGCGAGCGGCCTTACGTCATCGCAGCCGATGGCGCGCGCTACCACGAAGGTGCATTCACCAATGACGGCTGGACCATCAAGCACATCGGCGAGACGGAACTTCTCCTGACGAAGGGCGGCGCCACGGTCGCGCTGAAATACCCGTGAACCGTCGGCTTGAAGGGCCGCGATTCGATTCGGCAAGGATGGACACGGCTGGCCGCGAGGTGCGCCAGGCGGAAGGCGTGCGCGGTCAGGCAATCAACCGGCGACGGATGAATGGCGTCGACAAGGCCGCGAGCCGTGCTCAGGGAACGAAATCCGCCGCTGGTGCTGAAAGGCCGCAAACCGCGGAGTTTCAGTCCTCCAGGGAAGCGGCAGGCGAATCGCTTGATGACATCCTCATCGACTTCGTCATGCCCCGTATACCCGAGCCAGCCATCCTGCGGCGCTCCGTGCCTATCCTCCAGCATTTTGTGACGCACCTGGTTCCCAACCTCGAGGGCGGCGAGCAGCTCAAGTCGCTTGCGAGAACGCTGATGGAGGATGAAATCGAGCGTCATCGCGACCTGCTTGGTCGCATGCAGGAAGGAATCGAAATCTGACCGGCCCGGATGACACGGTGCATCTGCTGCATGTCCTGGGCTTTCTCTACGGGTCTCACGGGCAGGCAAAGCGGGGCGCGGCGTATCTGCTTATCGCCGCGCAGCTGTCGCCGGGAAATGCCGGCGTGCTGAGGACATTGGCGCATCTGCTCATCCTCGATGGCGAGGCGGAAAAGGCGCTGGCCACGATTGCCAGGCTGGAGACCTTGGAAGGAATGGACCATCCGGCGCTTGCCTTGCTGAAGAGCCGAGCCTTGCTCGTGGCGGGGCGCAAGACCGAGGCGCACAGCGCCCTGCTGAGTTTCCTTTCGCAACGAGGCGTTCAATGACCATGACCATGTCGGAGCGGCTTCTGCAATTCCTTGCCAGGCTGTCACGCCGCAGCGATCTGGTCATCGCCGTCCTGCTGCTCGTCGCGGTGGTGATGATGCTCATTCCGTTGCCGACTTTCCTCGTCGACATTCTCATCACCGCCAACATCGCCATCAGCGTGCTCATCCTGCTGGCATCGTTTTACGTTTCCCATCCGCTCCAGTTCTCGTCGCTGCCGTCGGTCATCCTGATCGCCACCTTGTTCCGGCTGGCGATCACGATCACGACGACGCGACTGATCCTGCTGCAGGCCGATGCTGGCGAGATCATTACCGCCTTCGGCACCTTTGTCGTCGGCGGCAGCATTGCGGTCGGCCTGGTCATCTTCCTGATCATCACCGTCGCACAGTTCATCGTGGTCGCGCGGGGTGCCGAGCGCGTCGCCGAAGTGGCCGCACGCTTCACACTCGATGCACTGCCGGGCAAGCAGATGAGCATCGATGCGGAGCTGCGCAACGGCGACATAGACCAGGCGGAGGCGCGACGCCTGCGCCAGCAGTTGGAGCGCGAGAGCCAGCTGTTCGGCGCGATGGACGGCGCCATGAAATTCGTCAAGGGCGACGTCATCGCCGGTATCGTGATCATTCTGGTCAACCTGATCGGTGGTTTCGCGGTCGGAACGCTGCAGCACGACATGTCATTGGGGGATGCGGCCGCGACCTACTCGCTGCTCACCGTGGGTGACGGGCTGGTGGCGCAAATACCGGCACTGCTCGTCGCCGTGGCCGCGGGCACGATGGTGACGCGTGTCGGCAGCGCGGACGGAACGGGCGACCTTGGCCAGCAAATAACCAGCCAGCTCCTGCGCGACTCCCGAGCGCTCGCGCTCGCTGCGGTGATCATGGTCGGCCTGGCCATCGTGCCAGGCTTCCCGTCGATCGTGTTCCTGATCCTCGGCGCCTGCTTCGGCGCCGGCGCCTACGCAATCAGTCGCCGCACCGCCCGGGAATCCGAGCCTGAGGACACCGCCGGCCAGATCGCCATGCGCGAACAGCCGGGAAATTCCGCAGCGCTTTCAGCAATCTCCACCGGAACGCTGCCTCCTTCCTACCGCATCGTCGTGCGCTTCGGAGCCGAACTCGGTCGCTCGATCCCGGAGCCCGAATTTGCCGCGCTGGCCGATGGCGTGCGCCGCGAGCTCTTCGGCGATCTCGGTGTCGACGTTCCGGCCATCGGCCTGCAGGTCGACGAGATGCTTTCGCCTCGCGGCATCCGCATCGATCTGGAGGGTGCGCCCATCCTCGACGCCGAGATTCCCGCCGACCGCGTTCTTGTCGAGGCGGATGCAACGCATCTCGACCTGCTCGAGGTGGCTTACGAAGGCGGTTCCTCGATTGCCGGCCAGCGCAGATTCGTGTGGGTCGACGACAGCCACCTGCCGGCATTGAGGGAAGCCGGCTTCGCCTTCTCCACGCCGGCGGAAACAGCGGCCAAGTGGACCGGAAATGCGCTGCGGCTCTATGCCGGCCATTTCGTCGGGATTCAGGAGACACGCAGGCTCCTGTCGGACATCGAGCCGGACTACGCGGATCTGGTCAGGCAGGCTCAGGAGATCGTGCCGCTGCAGAAGATCGCGGAAGTGCTTCGCCGGCTCGTCGGCGAAAACGTGCCGATCCGCAATCTGCGCCTCATCCTGGAAGCGCTGATCGAATGGGGCCAACGCGAGCAGGACGTCGTCCTGTTGACGGAATATGTCCGCACGTCGTTGAAGCGCCAGATCAGCTTCCGATCCGCCGGACGCAACAACATCATCGCGGCCTACGTGCTGCAGCGGTCGGCCGAGGATATCCTGCGCAACGCGGTGCAAGGCTCCTCGACCGGCACATTCCTGAACCTTTCGGACGATGACGCGCAGGCCCTGGTGACCGAGATCGACCGAGCCCTGTCGCAGAGCTCCATCGATGTCTCGCCCGTCGTCCTTGCCGCGACGGACGTGCGCCGGCACATGCGCACCTTACTGATGCACAATGCCATCGAGCTTCCCGTCCTGTCGTTCCAGGAACTCGCGCAGGAATTCAACGTCCAGCCTTTGGCCACGATCACCGGCCGCACGGTCAGAACCGGCGCGCGCTCGCAGGCGCTGCCCTCGGCTCAGGCGAAAGCCGGGCAAGAGGCTGCCTCATGACGGCATCCGGACGGACGGGGACATTAGGGGAATCAGGAGAGGAACGGGCTGACAATCCACGATACCGCAGCGCTCGCCTTGGCGTCCGGCATCGCTGCCGCACATCGGCCCACTGGAACCACAACTGTGCGGTAAGATTGCAACATGGCCGAAGAAGCTGAGGAAAAGAAGCTACCGGCATCGGACAAGAAGCTCCGTGACGCCCGCCGCAAGGGCCAGGTTCCGCAGAGCCGCGACCTGGTCTCCGGCTTCACGCTTTTCGCGGCGCTGGCGTATCTCTATTTTGCCTGGCCGACGCTCTTCAAGCGCCTTTCGGACCTCGTGCAGACCGTGACGATGCCCGGCGAACCGTTCGGGGACGCCAGCCTGCGGGCCATCCGCCATTCGTTCTCGCTGCTGATGCTTGCCACATTGCCGCTGGTCGGGATCGTCGTCGTTCTCACCGTTGCCTTCGGCATGCTGGGGACGTTCGGGCCGGTCTTCTCGTTTGAGCCGCTCAAGCCGCAGTTCGATCACATAAATCCGGCGAAGGGCCTGCAGAAGATCCTGTCGCTCCGCAACGTCGTCGAGTTCGCCAAGGGCCTGGCCAAGGTGGTGTTGCTGGCAAGCCTGTTCGTGTTCATCCTGATGGCGTGGCTGCAGCCGCTCTTCGATGCGCCGGGCTGCGGCCCGTCATGCCTGGAGCCAATCATCATGGCGGTGTTGACACCTCTTGGAATCGCCGCCGCCCTGGCCTTTGTCGTCATCGGTGTGATCGACGTTCCGATCCAGCGCTGGCTGTTCCTTCGCGACATGCGCATGACGACAACCGAATACAAGCGCGAACACAAGGATCTCGAAGGCGATCCCTTGATCCGCCACGAGCAGCAGCGGCAGCGGCGCCAGGCGGTGACGCAACCTGCGAAGCTTGGTGTAAGAAATGCGGTCATCGTCTTCGCGACCGGCGACCGCGCCGTGGCGTTGCGTTACATCAAAGGCGAAACGCCGGTGCCGACCGTCGTCGGCAAGGGCCAGGGCCGCGCGGCCGACGAGATGGCTGCGCAAGCACGCCAGGCAGGTATTCCAGTGGTCGACGATGCGACGGTCGCGGAACCACTTTTCGAGCGCGCCAATACGGGAACATATATCGGCCAGGACATGTTCTCACCTGTCGTTCGCCACCTCGTCCGCCACGGGCTCACGTGAGGCAAAATCCTGCGGTTCTTTTGCAGTCGCGATGTGCGAATGAATCCCGACGGCCAGGGTATGAGCGCGGTTGGCTATCTGATGGAGAACCGCTGGCCAGACGGCCGCGATCTCATGCCGTCCACATCGTGGAGTGGAGCAGAGCTTGCATGTGCTCTGGCAAATCCAGTTCGCCGCGCGCCTCGATCTCGAGAAGATACGTTGCCTTGGCAAAGCGATCGCCTTGCGTGGCCACGGGAAAGGCGCAGATGGAGATCAGCGCCCTCTCCTCTTCCCGGCTGGCTTCATCGTAATCGCCGCTGTTGGCACCCGTTTCGTGGACGGCTTTGAGGAACGCCGCATATGCCGTCTTGTGCCCGTCGATCAACGCTCGCAGGGCGCTCGACGGTTCTGCCTCTAGACGCGATGCCTCTGCGGCGAGTGACGTGGCTGATACGGTCATGCCGACAACGGCAGTGCCTGACCGGAAGAGCACGGTGCGACGGCTGATCCTGGACGTGGGAAACGCTCCTCTCATTTCAGAACAGCACGTAACAGCTGTCCTCGACCGTGGGACCCTAACATGGCGGCTAGCCCATTTATGTCAGGATGAAACTCGAAGCCGGCACGGTTATCGCACAAGGTCAGTTCCTGGCCTGCCCCGCCTCACGCCGCGAGCCGGTCGCAGACGTTCCCGGTGATCTCGGCGGTCGAAGATCTTCCCTTCAGGTCGGCGCTGAGCAGCCCGCCCGCCAGGCAAACCTCCGTCACACGACGGATTTGCTCGGCGGCCCGGAGCAGCCTTTCGTCGCCATGTCCACGGCCGAGCCAATCGAGCATGGCCGCCGCCGACAGGATCGTCCCGTAGGGGTTGGCGATCCCCTTGCCGGCAATGTCCGGCGCCGAGCCGTGCGCGGCCTGGAAAAAGCCCTTCGTGTCGCCAACCTCGGCCGACGGCGCCATTCCCATTCCGCCGACCGTCGCCGCCGCCAGGTCGGAGAGGATGTCGCCGAACATGTTTTCGCTGACGATGATGTTGAAATGGCCGGGCTTCAGCACGAGGTGCATGGCCATGGCGTCGACCAGCGCATGTTCGGTCGCGATGTCGGGATAGTCCTTTGCCACCTCGTCGAAGACGGAGCGGAAAAACGCGTAGCTGCGCAGCACGTTGGCCTTGTCGCAGCATGTCACCCGCCGCACGCCGTCGCGGGGCGCGCCGTTCGACTGGCGTGCCAGTTCGAAGGCCTTGCGCACGATGCGCTCGATGCCGGCGCGCGTCTGCACGAGCGTGTCGACCGCCACCTCGCCGCGCAGCAGCGCCCCTGCTCCGCGCGCCGCGTAGAGCCCCTCACTGTTCTCGCGCAGGATGACGTAGTTGATGTCGCCCGCCTTCACCCCGCTGAGCGGACTCGTCACCCCTTCGAAGAGCCTGATCGGGCGGATGTTGGCGTAGAGATCGAGTTCGAAACGGAGCTTCAGCGTGAAGTCGAGGCCTGCTTCCGTGCCGTCGGGATAGACCACGCCCGGCAGGCCGCCGGCGCCGTGCAGGATCGCGTCCGCGGCGCGGCACGCTTCGAAGGTCGGTTCGGGAAAACTCTGCCCCGTCTTCAGGAAATGCTCGGCGCCGGCGGGGTATTCGGTGAAGCGCAAAGGGCAGTCCGGCCCGAGCGCCGCCTTCACCAC
>NZ_RZOS01000348.1:0-6295 GCF_004022605.1 Mesorhizobium sp. M4B.F.Ca.ET.089.01.1.1 | reverse complement strand
TTCCGGGCAAGGGCAAGGAAATACGCGAGCGTTTTGCTTCGGCCGCGGCGGCGAGGAAAAAGTGAATTCCGTCACCGGTGGCCTGAAAAGGCGAACGATTGCAGTAATCGGATTGCAAGAGCGGTCTGTCATGGTGCATGCGTAAAAATGACCGTTCCGGTGACACGGAACGAAACGCAAAGTGACTTTCACGGCAGGCCGGCAATCCCTAGATAACGCTGGTTTTCCATGGGGAATCGGGGGTAACGGCCATGTGCGGCATCGTCGGAATTGTCGGCCAACAGCAGGTGGCGCCGCTCATCGTCGACGCGCTGAAGCGGCTCGAATATCGCGGCTATGACTCGGCCGGCGTCGCCACCATCGAGAATGGCGAGCTCGGCCGCCGCCGCGCAGAGGGCAAGCTGGTCAACCTCGAGCGCCGGCTGAAGGAAGAGCCGCTCGACGGCACGATCGGCATCGGCCACACGCGCTGGGCCACCCATGGCGTGCCAAACGAGACCAACGCACACCCGCATTTTTCCGATGGCGTCGCCATCGTCCACAACGGCATCATCGAGAATTTCGCTGACTTGCGCGACGAGCTCACCCGCGACGGCTACAGCTTTTCCTCGCAGACCGACACCGAGGTCGTCGCACATCTGGTGGCGCGCGAGCTTGCCAAGGGGCTGAAGCCAGTCGAGGCCGCGCACCAGGCGCTGAAGCGGCTGGAGGGCGCCTTCGCGCTGGCCATCATGTTCAAGGGCGACGAGGACCTCATTGTCGGCGCCCGCAACGGCCCGCCGCTGGCCGTCGGCCATGGCGACGGTGAGATGTTCCTGGGCTCCGACGCCATCGCGCTGGCGCCCTTCACCAACTCGATCACCTATCTGGAGGACGGCGACTGGGCGGTGGTGCGCCGCAACGAGGTCGCCATCTTCGACATGGACGGCAACAAGGTCGACCGCAAGCGCCAGCAGTCACTGTCGACCGGCTTCATGGTCGACAAGGGCAACCGGCGCCATTTCATGGAAAAGGAAATCCATGAGCAGCCGGAGGTGATCTCGCACACGCTGGCGCATTATGTGGATTTCGTCTCCGGCGTCTCGAAGCCGCTGGAACTGCCGTTCGATTTCGCCAAGATCGGCCGGCTGGCGATCTCGGCCTGCGGCACCGCCTATCTCGCCGGGCTGATCAGCAAATACTGGTTCGAACGCTATGCGCGGCTGCCGGTCGACATCGATGTCGCCTCGGAATTCCGCTATCGCGAGATGCCGCTGTCGTCGAACGACGCGGCCTTCTTCATCTCGCAATCGGGCGAGACCGCCGACACCCTGGCCTCGCTGCGTTATTGTCGCAAGGCCGGCATGAAGATCGGCGCGGTCGTTAACGTGCGCGAATCGACCATGGCGCGCGAGTCCGATGTGGTGCTGCCGACGCTGGCCGGGCCCGAGATCGGCGTCGCCTCGACCAAGGCCTTCACCTGCCAGCTGTCGGTGCTGGCGTCGCTTGCGGTGCGGGCGGGCGTGGCGCGCGGCACGATCTCGCGCGACGAGGAGAAGGCGCTGGTGCGCGAGCTCTCCGAGGCGCCCCGCTTCGCCAACCAGGTGCTCAAGCTGGACGGCCAGATCGAACGCATCTCGCGCGAGCTCTCCCGCTATTCGGATGTGCTTTATCTTGGCCGCGACACTAATTTCCCGCTCGCCATGGAAGGCGCGCTCAAGCTCAAGGAAATCTCCTATATCCATGCCGAGGGCTATGCCGCCGGCGAACTGAAGCACGGGCCGATCGCGCTGATCGACGAGAACATGCCGGTGATCGTCATCGCGCCGCACGACCGCATCTTCGAAAAGACGGTCTCCAACATGCAGGAGGTGGCGGCGCGCGGCGGCAAGATCATCCTGATCACCGACAGCAAGGGCGCGGCGCAGGCGAGCATCAAGACGATGGAGACGATCGTGCTGCCCGACGTGCCGGAAATCATCTCGCCGATCATCTACGCGCTGCCGATCCAGATGCTCGCCTATTTCACCGCCGTGTTCATGGGCACCGACGTCGACCAGCCGCGCAATCTGGCGAAATCGGTGACGGTGGAATAGGCGCTCGCCAACCCACGCTCTTTAAAAACTTCGCAGTTCCAAACCGCGTTGTGGTTCACTAATGTTGCGGCGCAACCTGCGCTGCGGTGATCCATGTCCGACGCCCCGAAGACCTCAGGCATGACCCGGCTCAGGAACTATTTCCTGACGGGCTTCATCGTTTGCGCGCCGCTGGCGATCACCGCCTATATCGCCTGGTCGTTCATCGGCTGGGTCGATTCCTGGGTGAAGCCCTATATCCCGCTGCGCTACAGCCCCGACACCTATCTGCCGTTTCCGGTGCCCGGCTTCGGTCTCATCGTCGCGTTGGTGCTGATCACGCTGATCGGCTTCATGACCGCCAACATCGTCGGCCGCGCCATCGTCAATTTCGGCGAGCGGCTGCTTGGCCGCATGCCGCTGGTGCGCGGCATCTATCGCTCGCTGAAGCAGATCTTCGAGACGGTGCTGTCGAACAAGGGCGACATGTTCCGCCAGGTCGGGCTGGTCGAATATCCGCGCAAGGGCGTCTGGTCGCTGGTCTTCATCGCCAGCGAGAAGGAAACCGAGATTAACCAGAAGCTCAACCATGAAGGCGACCCGCTGATCGCCGTGTTCATGCCGTGCACGCCGAACCCGACCACCGGCTTCCTGATGTATGTGCGGAAATCCGAGATCGTGCTGCTCGACATGACGATCGAAGACGGCGCCAAGCTGATCGTTTCGGCCGGCCTGGTGGCGCCCGAGGTCAAGACCAAGCTCGTGACGCTGAACGGCGAGCAAATCGAAGGCTCGCTGGCCAATCCGGCGCTTGGGGCCGCTCAACCAGCGCGCAACAAACGCACCGCCTCATCGCGGCCGAACAGGTAAAGCAGCAGGCGCAGCGCCTCGCCGCGCTCGGACTGCAGTTCCGGATCGCGCGACAGGATGAGGCGGGCATCGTCGCGTGCGGCTTCCAGCAGGTCGGCATGGGCCTCGATGCGCGCCACCTGGAAACCGGGGGTGCCGGACTGGCGGGTGCCCAGCAATTCGCCTTCGCCGCGCAGCTTGAGATCCTCCTCGGCGATGCGGAAGCCATCCTCGGTCTCGCGCATCACCGACAGGCGGCGTTTCGCCGTCTCGCCGAGCGGATCCTTGTAGAGCAGGACGCAGGAGGAGGGCTTGTCGCCACGCCCGACCCGGCCGCGCAACTGGTGCAACTGGGCCAGGCCGAAGCGCTCGGCATGCTCGATGACCATGATGGTGGCGTCCGGCACGTCGACGCCGACCTCGATGACGGTGGTTGCGATCAGGATGCGCGTCTCGCCCTGCTTGAAGGCGCGCATCGCCTCGTCCTTCTCGGCGCCCTTCATGCGGCCATGAACCAGCCCGATGCGGTCGCCGAACAGCGGCTTCAGCGAGGCAAAGCGATCCTCCGCCGACATCAGCTTGATCTCCTCGGATTCCTCGACCAGCGGGCAGATCCAGTAGATCTTCTGGCCATCGGCGACCGCGTCGCGCATGCGACCGACCAGCTCGTCCAGCCGCTCCAGCGGCAAGGTGACCGTGCGGATCGGCTGGCGGCCGGCCGGCTTTTCGGTGAGCTTGGAGACGTCCATGTCGCCGAAGGCGGTGAGCACCAGCGTGCGCGGGATCGGCGTTGCCGTCATCACCAGCATGTCGGGCGCGTCGCCCTTGGCGGTGATCGCCAGCCGCTGGTGGACGCCGAAACGGTGCTGCTCGTCGACGACGGCCAGGACGAGATCGTGGAACGCCACCGATTCCTGGAACAGCGCATGCGTGCCGACGACGATGTCGATCTCGCCGCTGGCCAGCCTCGCCAATGTCTCGGTGCGTTCGCGACCCTTCTCACGGCCGGTGAGAATGGCGGTGCGCAGGCCGGCCTTTTCCGCCAGCGGCGCGATGGTCGCCAGATGCTGACGCGCCAGGATTTCGGTCGGCGCCATCAGCGCCGCCTGGCCGCCGGCCTCGACCGCGCGTCCCATGGCAAGCAGTGCTACGACCGTCTTGCCCGAGCCGACATCGCCTTGCAGCAGGCGCAGCATGCGCTCGGGGTCGGCGAGGTCGGCAAGGATTTCGGCGAGCGCAAATTCCTGTGACGGGGTGAGCGAGTAGGGGAGTGCCGAGCGCAGCTTTTCGACGATGCTGCCGTCGCCGGTCAGCGGCCGGCCGGACAGGCGGCGGATCCTGGCCCGCACCAAAGCGAGCGAGACCTGGCCGGCGAGCAGTTCGTCATAGGCGAGGCGCCGCCACGCCGCCCCCTCGATGGCGACATCGATCGGGTCCGCCGGATAATGGATGCGGGTGAGCGCGTCGGCGAAGGCGGGAAAGGTCTGGCGGCGCATGAAGGCGTCGTCCTGCCATTCCGGCAGTTCCGGC
The DNA here is from genome assembly GCF_004022605.1 of Mesorhizobium sp. M4B.F.Ca.ET.089.01.1.1. Classification (NCBI taxonomy): domain Bacteria; kingdom Pseudomonadati; phylum Pseudomonadota; class Alphaproteobacteria; order Hyphomicrobiales; family Phyllobacteriaceae; genus Mesorhizobium; species Mesorhizobium sp. M4B.F.Ca.ET.089.01.1.1. Next base: position 1,862 of record NZ_RZOS01000348.1, on the reverse strand, counting down.
AAGCGGCCGAGCGCCTGGCCGATGGCGCGTCGCAGCACCTTGCCCGACAGGCCGGCGGTGAGAGGATAGACCGGCTCGACCAGCGGCAGGTTTTCGGCCTCGCTGGCCAGCGCGATATGGTCGGGATGGACCATGGTCGGGCGGCCGTTGAACCACTCCACGCGGCCTGAGATGACGACATGCTCGCCCACCGGCATCGATTTCTCGAGATAGGAAGCGTGGGCGTGGAAGAAGGTCAGTGCGATCTCGCCGGTGTCGTCGTGGGCGTAGACACGGTACGGCACCGACCGGTTGCCGCGCGGCGGCGGCTGGTGGCGGTCGATGCGCACCTCGAGCGTGACGATCGCACCTTCGGCGGCGAGCGCGATGCCCGGCCGGTTGCGGCGGTCGATCACGGTGTGGGGCAGCACGAACAGAAGGTCGCCGGCGCGCGCGGCGCGGTCGCCGAGATCGGCGGCCACGACCCTCTCGATCAGCAGGCCAACCTTCGGCCCGACGCCGGCAAGCGAGGTGATAGGGACGAACAGCGGATCGAGGAGGGAAGGACGCATGATGTCAGCTTATGTCGCGACGGCCATTGCGCAAGGCTGACACCGCGCTCTATCCACGCTATATGCGCCGCTTCAGACAGGGACGCGGCGCCATGACCGGAACGAGAAGATCAAGCGAGGGGCTCGATGCCCGCCGCCGCAAGCTCCTGTTCCGTTCCTGGCATCGTGGCATGCGCGAGATGGACCTTATCCTCGGCTCCTTCGCCGATGCCGAGATCGGCGCCTTGACCGGCGAGGAAATCGACCAATATGAGAGGCTCCTCGACATTCCCGACACCGAATTCCTGCCTTTGATCACCGGTGAGCGCCCGGTTCCGCCCGATATCGATTGCGCGGTGCTGCGAAAGATCCTGGCGTCGCGCCACACCATGACATTTTGAACGACGTGATTTCATGAGCCTGATCCCCACAATCGGCCTGCCGAAGGGCCGCGCCGGCCAGTTCATCGTCGACGGCGTCGCCGATGGCTACGAAGCCTTCGCGCTGGTGCAGACTGCGCAGGAGATCGCGCCCGACAAGCCGGTGCTGTTCGTGGCCCGCGACGGCCAGCGCCTGCCGGCGATCACCGAGGCGCTGGCCTTTGCCGCGCCGGGCCTGCCGGTGCTGGAACTGCCGGCCTGGGATTGTCTTCCCTACGACCGCGTCTCGCCCGGCTCGGACGCAGCCGCGCGCCGGCTCGACGCGCTCGCCGCCATGATCGCGCTGGCCAGGAAGCCGCACCGGGCGGTCATCCTCACCACCGCCAATGCGCTGCTGCAGCGCATTCCGCCCGCCGATCTGATCGAAGCGCAGACGTTCCACGCCAGGCCCGGCAACCAGATCGACATGAATGCGCTGGTGTCGCGGCTCGAAACCTCCGGCTTCGAGCGGGTGCCGACGGTGCGCGGCGTCGGCGAGTTCGCGGTGCGCGGCGGCATCCTCGATCTTTACGCACCCGGCTGGAGTGAGGCGCTCAGGCTCGATTTCTTCGGCGACACGCTGGAATCGATCCGCGTCTTCGACGCCGCCACGCAGCGCACCACCGGCCAGCGCACGTCGATGGCGCTGCAGGCGATGAGCGAAGTGGCGCTAACCCCGGAGACGATCAGCCGCTTCCGCCGCGCCTATATCGAGGCGTTCGGCGCGCCGTCGCGCGACGACGGGCTCTATGCCGCGGTCAGCGAAGGGCGGCGCTTTGCCGGCATGGAGCACTGGCTGCCGTTCTTCTACGAGCGGTTGGAGACGGTGTTCGACTACCTGCCCGACGTGCCCGTGGTCTTCGACCATCTGGCGCATGAGGCGCTGGCCGAACGCCACACGCTGATCCTCGAC
>NZ_RZOS01000347.1:0-6308 GCF_004022605.1 Mesorhizobium sp. M4B.F.Ca.ET.089.01.1.1 | reverse complement strand
TCTGATCTCCCCCCAAGTGGGGGAGATGGCCGGCAGGCCAGAGGGGGGCGCCGTAGGGCGCTGCATCGAGGATTGGCTCAGTCACGTTCAATCGCCCTCGTCCTCATAGCCCACCAGATGCAGCGGCCGCGCCGCGATGCCTTCCAGCTCGCACCAGCGCACCAGCGCTTCCTCGCGGCCGTGGGTCACCCAGATTTCCGAAGCACCCGTCTCCTTGATCGTGGTGGTCAGCTCGTCCCAGTCGGCATGGTCGGAGATGATCAGCGGCAGTTCGACGCCGCCCTGCTTGGCGCGCTGGCGGATGCGCATCCAGCCCGAGGCGAAGCAGGAGATCGGGTCGGGAAATCGCCGCGCCCAGCGGTCGGCGAAGGCCGCCGGCGGACCGACGACGATGGCGCCCGCGAAATCGTCCTTGCCGCCGCTGTCGACCGTTGCTGGGTCGAGCTGCCCGAGGTCGATGCCCTGGCTCTGGTAATATTCGCTGAGCTTCGCCAGCGCGCCATGGATATAGATCGGCCTGTCGTAGCCGCAGTCGCGCAAGAGCCGCATGACGCGCTGTGCCTTGCCGAGCGCGTAGGCGCCGATCAGGTGTGAGCGCTCCGGAAACTGCGCCGCCGATTTCAGCAGCCGGACGATTTCCTCGGTGTCCGGCGGATGGCGGAACACCGGCAGGCCGAACGTCGCCTCGGTGATGAAGATGTCGCAAGGGATCGGCTCGAACGGCTTGCAGGTGGCGTCCTTCTGGCGCTTGTAGTCGCCGGAAGCGACGATGCGCATGCCCCGATGCTCGACCGCGATCTGCGCCGAGCCCAGCACATGGCCCGCCGGATGAAAGCTGACCGACACGCCGTTGAGGTCGATCATCTCGCCGAGGTCGGCGGCCTGCCTGGCCCCGGCAAAATCCTCGCCATAGCGCAACGCCATGATGTCGAGCGTCTGCCGGGTCGCGAGCACCGAGCCGTGGCCGGAGCGCGCATGGTCGGAGTGGCCGTGCGTGATCAGCGCGCGGGCCACCGGCCGCACCGGGTCGATGAAGAAATCGCCGGGCGGGCAGTAGAGGCCCTCGGGGCGGGGCTTGAGCAGGTCGCTGGCGCGCATGGCTCCCAAGATAGTGGCCAAATCCGGCGCGGGAAGCCTGTTGCCAGAGACTGCTGACTCATCCTACAGCCAGCCGCCGGTCAGATCGCCGGTGGGATCCTTGCACCATGAAACCGTTCCAGGCCTCATCCGGCGACCTGACCGCCGACCGCCGCGCCGGCTTCGCCGAGATGCTCGGCGCCTCCGGCGATCCCACTGCTGCGGCGGAGCTGCTGCTCGGCGCGCTCGAGCTGGCGCCGCAATGGTCGGCCGGCTGGTTCCGCCTCGGCGAGATGCAGGAAGCCGCCGGCCAGCCCGATCAGGCCGCGCAGGCCTGGGCGATGGCGTTGCGGCTGGAGCCGGCGGACCGGCTCGGCGCCGCGCTGAAGCTGCAGCTGATCGGCAAGGCGCCGGCTGCCGCCGGCCCGCCCAGCGCCTTCGTCGAGACCCTGTTCGACCAGTATGCAGCTACCTTTGAGGAGTCGCTCGTCGGCAAACTCGGCTACCGGATGCCAGAATTCCTCGATCAGGCCATTCGATCGGTCCGGCCGGGCCGCTTCTCTCTGGCGGTTGACCTCGGCTGCGGCACCGGCCTGATGGGCGAAAGGCTGCGGCCGATCGCCGACCGGCTGGAGGGCTGCGACATCTCGGCGGCCATGCTGAAGCAGGCGCGGGCCAAGGGCATTTACGACCGGCTCGTCAAGGCTGACCTGCAGGACTTTGCCTTTGCCGGCCCGAAGGCCGACCTGGTGGTGGCGGCCGACGTGTTCATCTATGTCGGCGCGCTCGAAGGCATTGTGAGCACCGTCGCCGGCATGCTTTCCGAGGATGGATTGTTTGCCTTCTCGGTCGAGACGCTGGCTGATGGAGAACTGGCCGGCGGCAACGGTTTCGCGCTGGGGCCGTCACGCCGCTATGCGCATTCGCAAGGCTACGTGCGGGACGTTCTGGCCGCCAGCGGCTTTTCGATCTTGTCGCTGGACAGCACGATCGTCCGCCACGACCGCCACGAGCCGATCGATGGCCTCGCCGTGGTGGCGGGGAAATCGTCGACGTCGTGAACCTGCGCCAGGTTCCTGCTGCGAAAAAGCCCGAATCTCGTGTCGGGGTTGTACGGGGCGGACACAGAAAGAGAGGGACACCATGCGCTGGAACATGATGGCCTTGGCCTCGTGCCTGGCAATGGCCGGCTGCGTCGGCGGCACCTCGATGGCGGAACGCCAGGACGAGGACGTTCAGTCCTCGCTGCAATATGACAGCGTGCCGTGCGATCAGCTGATTGCCCAGCGCAATGGGCTGGCCGAGCAAAATCACCTGCCGACGACCGCCAAGACGACCTTCTCCAACCCGGCCATGGGTTTCGGTCCGTTCACGCCCGACATGCGCTCCAAGGCGACGCGCGACAGCGACAGGGCAAGCGGCCAGATCGACGCCATGAACCGGTCGATCGAGCGCCGCGACTGCGGCCAGCCGAAAAAGAAGAACAAGTTCGAACTGCCCGGCTCGAAGCCGTCTTGAGGATTTAGTATCCGGCCTCGCGGTCGACGATATTGTCGAGCTTCTCGCCGCGCTCGTAAGCCGCCATCTGCCGCAGCATGATCGGCACCAGATGCACAGGATCGGAGGTCGCCGCCGCATGCGGCGTCACGAACACCTTCGGATGCGCCCATAGCGGGCTGGTCTTCGGCAACGGCTCGACCTCGAACACGTCGAGGCTCGCCTCCTTCAGCGTGCCGTCCTCCAGCGCGCGCAGGATGTCGGCATCCTTCTGCAGGCGTCCGCGTCCGGCATTGATCAGCACCGAGCCGCCGAGGCCGTTGCGCTTGCGCAGTTCCTTCAGAAGACTGTAGTTGACGATGCCTTGTGTCTGGGCCGTCAGCGGCAGCAGCACCACCAATATGTCGGTGGCGTTGAGGAAAGGGATCAGCCCGACCTCGCCCGCATAGGTGGAAACACCTTTCATCGGCCGCTCCGTCCGCGACCAGCCATTGACCGCGAAGCCCAGCGACAACAGCACCGACGCCGCCGCGCGGCCGAGATTGCCGAGCCCCATGATGCCGACCGAGATGTCGCCGGCCGGCCGCTGCGGCGGTTCGTGCCAGGTCTTCTTCTTCTGCTGCGCTTGATAGAGCATGCCCTGGCGGTGATGGTCGAGCACGCGCCAGACCACATACTCGGTCATGTATTGGGTGAGGTTGTCGGCGACCACCTTGACGATCGGCACGTCGGGCAGGCCGGGATCGGCGAAGATATGGTCGACGCCGGCGCCGATCGAGAAGATGGCGCGCAGATTGGGCAGGGACGAAAGCAGGTTGGCCTTCTGCTTCCACACCACCGCATAGGTAATCGAGGGATCGCTGGCGCCGTCCGGCTCCAGCACCACCTCGCGCTGGGCCGAGAGCAGCTCGCGCCAGCGCTGCGGATGAAAGCCGGTGACGGCAAGCAGGACGCGGCCTTTTTCCATGTGCGGATTTTTCTTCCCTGTCATTTCAGCTTTGGCCCTGCCTATTCGCTGACCACGCCGGTCGGCGCCGTCTCGATCCGGAAGGCGGCCGAGATCAGTGCCCGAGTATAGTCGGTTTGCGGGCTGCCAAAAATCTGTTCGGAAGGCCCGGCTTCGACGATCTGGCCATTGCGCATGACGATGACGTCGTTGGCAAGCGCGCGGATGACTTTCAGGTCGTGGCTGATGAACAGATAGGCGAGATCGTGCTTGGCCTGCAGGCTGCGCAGGAGGTCGACGACCTGCGCCTGCACGCTCATGTCGAGCGCCGAGGTCGGCTCGTCCAGCATGACGAAGCGCGGGTTGAGCACCATGGCGCGGGCGATGGCCACGCGCTGGCGCTGGCCGCCGGAGAATTCGTGCGGATAGCGGTTGCGCGTCTCGGGATCGAGCCCGACCTCCTTCAGCACGTCGACGACCTTGTCGTCGCGCTGGTCGGGCGTGAGCTTCGGCTCGTGGATCCTCAGTCCTTCCTCGATGATCTCGGCGATCGACATGCGCGGGCTGAGCGAGCCGAACGGGTCCTGGAAAACGATCTGCAGCTCGCGCCTGAGCGGCCGCATGGCATTGAAGGAGAGCTGGTTGATGTCGCGCCCGTCGAACTGGATGGTTCCGGTCGACGAGATCATCCTGGCAAGCGCCAGCCCAAGCGTCGTCTTGCCCGAGCCGGATTCGCCGACGACGCCGAGCGTCTGGCCGGCCCGCACGGTGACGTCGATCCCGTCCACCGCCTTCACATTGTCGACGGTGCGGCGGAAGAAGCCGCGCTTGATCGGGAACCAGACCTTGATGTCCTTGCCCATCATCACCGCCCTGGCGTCGGTATTCGCAGCCGGCGGCTTGCCTTTCGGCTCGGCCGCCAGCAGGTGCTTGGTATAGGCATGCTGCGGATTGGCGAAGATGTCCTTGGTCGGGCCGCTCTCGACGATCTTGCCCTTGGTCATCACGCAGACGCGGTCGGCGATCTTCCTGACGATGCCGAGATCATGGGTGATGAACAGCATCGACATGCCCTTGCGGGCCTTGAGCTTCGCAAGCAGCTCGAGGATCTGCGCCTGCACGGTGACGTCGAGCGCCGTCGTCGGCTCGTCGGCGATCAGAAGCTCCGGCTCGTTGGCCAGCGCCATGGCGATCATGACACGCTGGCGCTGGCCGCCGGAAAGCTGGTGCGGATAGGCGTCGAGCCTCTTTTCCGGGTCGCGTATGCCGACCTCGTTGAGCAGTTCCAGCGTGCGCGCTCGAGCCTGCCTGTCGCCGAGCCCCTGGTGCAGCTTCAGCACCTCGACGACCTGCTGCTCGATTGTGTGCAGCGGATTGAGCGAGGTCATCGGCTCCTGGAAGATCATGGTGATCTTGTTGCCGCGCACGCGCCTCAGCGCTTTCTCGTCCATGGCCAACAGGTCGGCGCCCTGGAACAGAATCCGTCCGGACGGGTGGCTGGCCGTCGGGTAGGGCAGGAGCTTCAGCACCGACAGCGCCGAGACCGACTTGCCGGAACCGGACTCCCCGACCAGCGCCACCGTCTCGCCCTTGGCGATGTCGAAGGAGATGTGGTCGACGGCCAGCGACTGCTTGCCGCCTTGCGCGAAGGCGACGCTGAAATCGCGGACGGAAAGCAGGGGCTCGCTCATTTGAACGTCTTGCGCGGATCGAAGGCGTCGCGCGTCGCCTCGCCGACGAAAACCAGCAGCGACAGCATCAGCGAGATGACGATGAAGGCGGAAATGCCGAGCCACGGCGCGTTGAGGTTACGCTGCGCCTGCTTAAGCATTTCGCCGAGCGAGGCCGAGCCCGGCGGCAGGCCGAAGCCGAGATAGTCGAGCGAGGTCAGCGTCGAGATCGAGCCGGAGAGCAGGAAGGGCAGGAAGGTCAGCGTCGCCACCATGGCGTTGGGCAACAGGTGCCGGAACATGATCGTGCGGTTGGGCACGCCGAGGGCGCGCGCGGCGTTGACATATTCGAAGTTGCGGGCGCGCAGGAACTCGGCCCTGACCACGCCAACCAGCGCCACCCAGGAGAACAAGAGCATCAGGCCGAGCAGGATGAAGAAGCCGGGCGGCAAGATGGCGGCGACGATGAGGAGCAGATAGAGCACCGGGATTGCCGACCAGATCTCGATGAAGCGCTGGAACAGAAGGTCCGTCCAGCCGCCGAAATAGCCCTGCATGGCGCCGGCCGCCACGCCGATCAGCGACGATCCCACGGTCAGGATCAGGCCGAACAGGACGGATATCCTGAAGCCGTAGATCAGCCGCGCCAGCACGTCCCGCGCCTGGTCGTCGGTGCCCAGCCAGTTCCAGTTGCCGACCGAGCAGTTGGGGTCGGCCGCGCCTTGCGGGTATTGGTTGCAGAGCGTCTTCTTGTCGTAGAGCCAGGACGGCTTGGTCGGAGCCGCCTCGGGAATGGCGTTGTTGACCGTCTGGTAGGAGTAGCGCACCGGTGGCCAGATCATCCAGCCATTGGCGTTGATCTCGTCTTGGATGACGGGGTCGCGATAATCGGTCACGGCATAGAAGCCGCCGAATTTCTCTTCCGGATAGGCGACCAGCACCGGAAACAGGATCTCGCCCTTGTAGGAGGCGATGATCGGCTTGTCGTTGGCGATGAACTCGGAAAACAGCGACAGCACGAACAGGATGAGAAAGATCCACAACGACCAGAAGCCGCGCCGGTTCGACTTGAAGTTCTGCAGGCGCCGCTGGTTGAGCGGCGACAGCCAGGGGCGGGC
>NZ_RZOS01000346.1:0-6319 GCF_004022605.1 Mesorhizobium sp. M4B.F.Ca.ET.089.01.1.1 | reverse complement strand
GGGTGAAGCTCTGGTGAATGGAAACGAGTTTGTCCCGGTTGAGCCCGCCATAACCGGACGGAATTTCGAACACGCCGGGCGACGTCATCAGGTCGTCGAAGCCGACAATATGCTGGTTGGGCAGCGGCTCCTCCTCAGGTCCGCCTTTGCCCGAGACCGCTGAGATCACCACCGGCGCCGCGCCGACGACAATGTGCCGGCGCTGCGTCGCCCCGCCGACCGAGACGTCGACCAGCCATTCGCCCGATGTCGCGGGTGCGCTGAAGCGCCCGTCTGGACCGACCTTGGCAGCGGCCGTGACGCCGTCCGGCCCCGTCAAGGAAACGCGCGATCCGGCGGCGACCACGCCGCTGATCGTCAGATCCGCCGCGAGCCCGACCGGGTGCGTCGTGCGCAGCGCGATCATGTCGCCCGGCGATCCGGGCGAAACGACGTAGTCGCTTTCCTGCGAAGCGTTGCCGGTGGTGACGGAGAAGCCCGGCGGAGGCACGACCCGGAACGCATAATGTCCGGGGTCGACGACTTCGAGATCGCGCTGAATGACCGACATCCGGAAATTGGCGAAGCCGTCGACATTGGTCAACCGCATGATGGTGCTGCCGTTCGGCTTGTCGAGCTCGACGGCCGCGCGCGACATCGGCCGGTCGCCGAGATCGTAGACGCCGTTCCTGTTGAGGTCGCGGAAGACAAGCAGCGACGTGTTCATCTGGCCGCCGTTGAAGGAACCCCACGCGCGCTTGGGATAATAGGCCTCAGCACTGCCGGCACGGGCCGCGCCGCAGATCATGGCCAGACCGATGGCCCCCGCGGTCACGAGAGCGCCCGAAAACAACAAACCACGCTTCACGAAATTTCCTCTCCGGCAGTCCCTGCCAATCCGATCCCCTGGAGACGCGCAATGACCTTGTCGACGGCATCGGCATCGAAATAGGCGAGATAGAGCAACGCCATGGTGGCGCTGAACGTATAGACCGGCAGCGTCAGATAGATGATGGCGTGAAAGGCCAGGCCAGGCAGGACCAGATAGCGCCTGCTGCGGCGAAACGGCAGGCCGAAGGCCAGGCAGTATTCGAGCGCGACCACGGCGACGGAAACGACGATTGCGAGCCAGGCAAGGCCGGCCGGATAGTCCGAGCCGGCGTAGTACCAGAGGAATATCTGCTCGATCCGCGCGCCGCTGAGAAAGGCGTAGCTCGACTTGTCGAAGGCGGCGAAGAAATAGAGCACCGAGAGCTGCACCACGATCAGCCGCAGCCCCCACAGATTGCCGCGCTCCGCCGGCGGCGGCAGGCCGGCGCGTTCGGCGCGCATCACCGCCAGGTAGCGGTCCAGCGAGTAGGAGCGGCCGCAGGGGGTGAGCGCGATCAGAAGGACTGCGACGGTGAGCAGATAGACATGATGGTGGGTCCAGGGCTCGTGGCCAAGCTGGAAGCCGAAATAGTAGTACATCGCCAGCCCGACCGAGCCGGTCCAGACGGCGGCGACGCGGCTGTGATAGCCGACGAAGAGCAGCGCTGTCGCCGTGAAGAAGTTGACGGCCAGAAACAGGCCGGCCGGCGACTGGTCGATGTAGAGGAGCAGTTCGCCCGCCCAGCGCGACCAGAACAGCATCGCCAGGCCGATGCGGATCAACGCGGACGAACGCGACGAGCCCTCGGTGTCGACCGCCCAGCCGACGAAGCGTGCCGCCACGGCATCAATCGGACGCCAGCCGGCGATAGCGTCAGTCGGCGCAGGCATTTTCGGCATCGCTATGGATGGTCTGCCAGCCGCCGCGCGCGGCCTGGCGCGCGCGGACGCGGATGTCGGCGCCCTGGCCGGCGGCCGTGCAGAGCCGCTTGATGACGGAAGCGAGTTCGTCACGGCTTTCGATCCGCTTAAGCCTGCCGTTGCGAGAGGCGCCGAGCATCTCGAAGCGGTCGAGCGGGACAAGCGCGCCGTCGGACAGGCGGATTTCGAAGGAAGCGTCGATCACGCCCATCCCGATCGCGCTGAACATGGTCCAGGACCGCAGCCATGCCGATCGGACCCCGAAGACCTGCTCCGCGACCGGACCGGCCATCATGAACGCGGCGATGGCGATGAATGCGAACAACCGCAAGCGCCCTGCCGACAGCCGCCCGGCAGGCTCCGCACTCACCCTGATCGAGACGATATCCGTCACCCGCGCACCCCCGCCCCGATATAGACCGGTTCGACGCCCGTTTTTCAACTCCTCCCAGAAAAAGTCAGGGCTCGAGACCGTGCTTGTGGCCGATGCGCGGTGCGCCACGCGCGGCGGTAGACTCCACCTCGGCGCTCATCTCATGACCAGCTCCCGCCCCAGCCGCTTCGGCGGCTCGGCCCGCAGCACCACATTCGTGGTCACCGCGCCGTAGCGGCCGATGCCATCGACGATCGCCTCGAGATCGGGCGGCGACGGGACGAGCACCTTGACCAGGAAACAGTCCTCCCCGGTCACCCGCAGCACCTCGATCACCTCCGGCATCTGCGCGAATTTCTGCAGGCAGGCCTGGATGTGCTCATGCGTGGTGCGCAGCCGGATGACGGCCATGGTGCCGAGCCCGAGGGCGGTCGGGTCGACCACCGCGCGATAGCCGGCGACGATGCCGCGCTCTTCCAGCCGCCTCACCCGCTCGGAAGTAGCGGGCTGGGACAGGCCGACACGCCGGCCAAGCGCGGAAATGCCGATGCGGCCGTCCTCCTGCAGGATCTCCACGATCGCCATGTCGGTGGGGTCGAGCCTCGCTCTTGTCTCGCCGTTTGCCATGCCTGCCTTCAATCCATCGGGAAACCTGCCTGCTTTCCGATGATCTCTCATTCCGCCGGCTGGCGGAAGGCCTAGAATTGGCGGCATCGCATCGACAGGAATGTCCATGAACGAATTCATCATCGTGCCCGGCATCGGCGGATCGGGCGAAGCACACTGGCAGACGCGCTGGCAGCGGGCGAACCCGGCCATGCGCCGCTTCAGCCCGGCCAGTTGGGAGCGGCCGGACCTCGACGACTGGATCGGCGCCCTCGACGCTGCGGTGGCGGCGGCGAATGCCCCGCCCGTCCTGATTGCCCACAGCCTCGGCTGCCTGCTGGTCGCGCATTGGCAGCTTGTGTCGAAGCGTGCCTGCGCCGGTGCCTTCCTGGTCGCGGTTCCCGACCCGGCGAGCCAGGCCTTTCCGGCCTCGGTGCGCGGCTTTGCCGGCGCGTCGGCGGAGCGGCTCCGCTTTCCCTCGCTCATCGTCGCCAGCACCGACGACCCCTATGGCTCGCTGGAGTATGCCGGGACAAAGGCCGCGCAATGGGGAAGCGGCCTCCATGTTGCGGGAGCGCTCGGCCACATCAATGGCGACAGCGGACTGGGTGATTGGGCCGAGGGAATGAAACTGCTGGCGGCTTTCGCGAGCGAGGTCGGGCGAACCGCGCTGCTGGATGCAGGCACGGATTGACCGGGCCGATGCTAGCCGGACGGGACCTTCGAATTCTGGGCCTCGAGCCTGGCAGCCTCCTCCTTCTGCTTCTCGGCATCGGCCTTGCGCTTGGGGCAGTCCTCGAATTCGTGGTCGCGGCCGCCGCAATAGGAGCAGCATTTCGCGGGCGTTTCGGGGCGGAGCATCGAGGCCATTCCCAAGAATGCACGAAATGCTTTCCGGTTGCAGCAATTCGTGAAGGCGCGGCCACCGGCGTTCAGCCCATGCCCCGGCATGTCTCCTGCGCAGTCCCGGACGGGCTGCACACTTTTCCCGGAATTGCTTCAAAGGAGCTCGCCGCTCGCGCGGCGGGCTCCCAGTTAATCACCCGTCACGCATGCGCGTGCGGATGATGGACATCCCAGACCGCCCAGGCCGATGCGGCAACCACCAGAATGCCGAGAACAACATGGGTCGCCATCGCGTTGGCGTTTGCCATGAAGCCCAGCAGCCAGGGTGAGACGATCAGCCAAAGGCCGAGGACGAGATTGACCCATTCTTCCCACTCCGCGAACACCGAAAGCGTCGCCAAGGCCAGCGCGCCGAGCGCAACGCCTACGATCCAGGCGTTCCACGCGGGCATCGTCTCAGCGGCGAACCCGATGATCCAGGGGGAGATGAACAGGCAGATCGCGAGGACAAGATTGATCCAATCCTGGCCCCTCTTTCCTTCCATCATCATTGCCATAGACAACCTCCATGAAGATGAAGCTTGACCAAAGCACTACGTTTCGCGTGCAAGAGCACGCTTAGTCATTGATATAATTACGTTTCAAAATCCTTCAAGGTTTAGGCTACTTTTGCCTGACCCGCGGCCTCCGTGCCGCCGGCTGGAGATGCGTCACTTTTTTGGAGGAACCCTCGGGCCATCAGCACGTTCGCCCATGACCGCATTGCAAATAGCAAAAATTTGCATTGGCAAACAAAGATGCCATATTAGCTGACTAAACGATTCGTGGTATCGTGAACCGATGGCCAAGAAGAAACCAAGACCGATGCTTTCCGCGATCCCGGCCGCCTCCGCGGCCGAGGCTTATGAGGCATCCTACTTTGCCCGCAAATGCGGCCTGACCCGCGACGAGGCGCTCCGGATAATGCGCGAGGCGCAGGTCGTCGTGAAGGCACCCTCCGAAGGCAAGCGCAAGGGTTAGGCCCCTCCCCGCATCTCAAGATCACGCAAGTCTCCTCAATAGCCGCCGACGATCGGCAGGATCTCGCCGGTAATGTAGCTTGAGCATTGCGGCGAGGCGAGAAACACATAGGCCGGCGCGATCTCCTCCGGCTGGGCCGGCCGCCTCATCGGCGTCTTGGCGCCGAACTGGGCGACATCCTCGGCCTCCTTCTCCGAAGGGTTGAGCGGCGTCCAGACCGGGCCCGGCGCCACCGCGTTGACGCGGATGCCCTTGCCGATCAGGTTGCCCGACAGAGCGCGGGTGAAGGCGTGGATGCCGCCCTTGGTCATCGAATAGTCGACCAGATGCTTCGACCCCTCGATACCGGTGACCGAACCGGTGTTGATGATGGCCGAGCCCGGCTTCATGCGCGGCACGGCCTCCTGCGCCATATGGAAATAGCCGTAGAGATTGGTCTTCAGCGTGGTGTCGAAATGCTCCTCGGTGAGGTCGGCGAAATCGGTCGAATGAATCTGGAAGGCAGCGTTGTTGACCAGCACGTCGAGGCCACCCAATGCCTTCACCGTCTGCTCGACCGCCTTGCGGCAGAAGGCGCGCTTGGCGACGTCGCCGCGCAGCGCCAGGCAGCGCCTGCCCTCGGCCTCGACGGCGCGCTTCGTCGTCTCGGCGTCGCGATCCTCGCTGAGATAGGCGATGGCGACGTCGGCGCCTTCGCGCGCGAACAGCACCGCCACGGCGCGACCGATGCCGGAATCTCCGCCGGTGATCAGCGCCACCTTGCCGTCGAGTTTCTTCGAGCCCTGCCAGAACGGCGCGTCGTAGAGCGGCGCCGGCTCGATCGCCCACTCCTGGCCGGGCTTCGGATGATGCTGCTTCGGAAAAGGCGGTTCGGGATAGCGGCGGGCGCCGGCCTGCATGGCGGCCGGCTCCTTAGCCTTCGGGCTGCGGCGGTCGCGGGCGTCGACCTTGCGCTGCACCCGGCGCTGCTTCTGGGCGGCTTTCGACGTGTCGGACCTTGTCAGCATCGGTTTCTCCTTCGGTTCGAAGGGACAACGCATGCCGGCCGAAAAGGTTGGCGGGCGAAAACCTGGTCGCAATGAACCGTGTCCGCCCGTCCCGCGGATACATCAAAGTTAAATGCGGCCGGCAGGCGCGAGGTGGTAGTTCATTTGCGGCGGGGGGCACTGGGAGGAGCCCAATGGACGTTCGAAATCTGATCGGCAGATTGTCCTCGACCTTGCTGCGCCAGCGCGCGGCCGCTTCTCCGGCCCCCTTCAGGCCGAGCCGCGACGCGCTCGCCGACGTCCCGCTGAAGCCGCGACCGCGGCCACCATTTCGGCCGCACCCGCCGATCCGGCCGGCAAGCAACATGTAGCCACTCGACGCAGCCAAGGCGGAGACAAGCAGACCATGAAATGGGCAGGCATGAAATCGGCAGAGATGAAATCGGCAAACATGAGATCGCTTGAGATGACGCATCCGCTTCTGGTGCTTGGCATCGCCGCCTTCACGATCGCGCCCTTCGCGGGGCTGCTGTGGCGAACGAGGGAGTGGTTCGGCTGGTGAACGGCGATGAGCCGGTTCCTGCCCCTGACGATCAGGTTCGCCGACGGCGGCTCGATGGTCGTTTCATCCATCGCCGAAGCGAAGAAGGCGCTCGCCAGGGCATGGAAGGATAAGGACGCGCCGGCCTATGTCGCGGCGGCGCGTCTGGTGGATGAC
>NZ_RZOS01000345.1:0-6328 GCF_004022605.1 Mesorhizobium sp. M4B.F.Ca.ET.089.01.1.1 | reverse complement strand
TTATTCGATGGGCCTGGTGATTTTCACCGGCATCCTGGTCGGAACCATGTTCACGCTGTTCGTGGTGCCGATGTTCTACACCTTCATCGCCAGCAAGGACCTGCCGCATCATGCCGAGAAGCCGGATCCCAACCTGATGCCGGCGCTGCAGGACTGACGGAAACGAAAGACAAAAAAGAGGCCGGAAAATTCCGGCCTCTTTTTTGGTTGGGCGTTTACCGCGGAAGAAGCAATGCCTCTTCAGGCGGGAGGCGGAACGGATGAGGAGGTTTTGCCGACCCTCCTCGCCGCCTTCGACCACAGCCTGCTACTTGACGATGACGATGCTGGTGTTCGACGGGCCGAAGGCCTGGACGAGCTGGTAGAAATCGGCCGCGGCATCCGGGTGCAGCCGCACGCAGCCATGCGAGGCGGGCTGTCCGAGGCGCTTGATGGCATAGGTCGCATGCACGGCGTAGCCGCCGCTGAAGAACACCGAATGCGGCATCGGCGCGTTGTCGTACTTCTTCGAATACCACATCTCGTGCATGCGTGTCGGCTTGAACGAGCCGGTCGGCGTGACATGCGACCTGTCGCCGGTCGAGACCTTCCAGGCGAAGGTCGGCCGGCCGTCCACCAGCACTTCCATGGTCTGCTGCGAAAGCGAGACGCGCGCCAGGATCTGGTTGGCGTGGGCGGCGCCGCTGCCGGCGCCGAAAAGCAGGGCCGCGCCAGTCAGGGCAGCGGCGGTGATGTTGATAAGCCTGGCGGAAATGGTGGTGCTCATGTTGTCCCCTCTCTCTGCCGGTCGGGCCGGCTCCAATTCGATGCCGGACTTATCGCTGGGTGATGTTTCAAGCCGATTTCGCTTGATGCTCACATTTGTTTCGAATCTGTTTCCCCTGGTTAACAAGCCCGGCGATGGGCGTGGTCGGGCGCACGCCATATGGTTAACGCCTGGTTACCGGCTTGAGGCTGCAAAGCCCCCAACCGAAAGCGCGTATGTCTCTGATATGAAAGCGATACGACCGGCGCCGAAACCAGCCTGCAACAAAGCGCAGCCCGTGCGGCATGATCCCGATACAAGCCGGCAGCACAGTTGACGCAACGGGAACAGACGACAGCAAAACGAAAATGGGCAGGAAAACGAACCTACGCTCCTGGCTCCTCCGGATAAGCGTCGCTGCAATCGTCCTCGGCGGTGTCGGCACTGTTGCCGGCAACCCGGCGACGACACTTGCGGCCATGAATTCCGGCGAGATTTCGACGCTGCATGCCGCGCTGTTCATCGCCACGGTCTGGATCGTGTCCAGCCTGCGCGTTAACCGGCTGAAGGCCCTCTGGCGGGTCGGCCTTCGGCTGAAGTGGATGCGCGGCGCCTCCGGCTACTTGCTGCCGAGAGGACCGAAGGCCCGCGCCGCTGCGGGGGGCTCCGTGGGCGGCGCGGGCGCTTCGGGGGTTTCCTGAAGCGAAACCGCATAGTTGAAGGGATGGAGCCAATGAACACGAAATCTGCCGCAGCCGTGCTTTCCGCATTGCTCTACGCGCAAGGCCTTCTGGGCTTTGCCGGCCTTGCCACTGTCCTCTTGCGCGACCGTGCCCAGGCTGAGGTGGTCGCCATCGCCAGCGATGCGCCATCCGGCCCTTCGGCCATCGTGCTGCGCTGAGCGAGAGCATCGGACCAGAATGGAAACCGGTCCGATGCTGAAACAATCGAACAGTCTGGCTGATTCAATCGACGCGCTGCGTCGGCGGGTCGAACCGGTAGCCGGCGCCGCGTATCGTGGTGATGGTTTCGGTGTCGAGCTTGCGGCGCAGCCGCACGATGCGCGAATCGATCGAGCGGTCGAAGGCGTCGGCGTTTTCGGCCGGCGCCGCGGCGATGATGTCGTCGCGCGTCAGCACCTTGCGGGGGCTTGCCAGAAACAGCTTGAGCAGCGCCACCTGGCCGGGCGAAAGCTGGTCTTCCGCGCCCGAGCGGTGCATCACCATCGCCGACCGCAGATCGACGGTCGCGTTCTCCAGCACGATCAGTTCCCCGGCGGCCCTGCCGCGCCGCGCCAGCAGGCCGCCGATGCGCGCGGCCAGTTCCCTGACGTTGAGCGGGCTCTCGACGACGTCGGCGGCACCGAGCTCGAGCGCCAGCACCTTGTCGACCAGGTCGGCCGGCCGGCAGATCAGGATGAAGTCGGGGCCGCCCTCGCCGCCAAAGCGCCGAAGCAGATCGCGCCCCTCGGCCTGGCTCACACTGTCGCCGACAACCACCACATCGATGCCCTTGGCCGAAAGCAGCGATTCCGCTTCCCAGGGCTGGCGCGCGGCGCGCACGTCATGACCGCGCCGCTCGAGATGGTCGGCAAGGTCGCCCGCCACCACGTCGGCGACGGAAACGAGCGCGATGACGGATCGTGCGGCCATTTTTCTCCACCCTGCGACAGACATCTCAAGATGAGTGCTGGACATCATGTTTATACCCAATCTACTTTCCGCTGAAAGCGGGAGCCAGAGCATAGTGCGGGCAAGAATTGTCGTCGTCGAGGACGAGCCTGACCTGAGGGATGCCGTCGCCGAGTATCTCGGCGCCAGCGGCTATGACGTGGCGACGGCCGAAAGTGCCGCCGCGGCGCGGACCCTGCTTGAGACGCAATCCTTTCATCTCGCCATCCTCGACATCGCCATGCCCGGCGAGGACGGCCTGTCGTTCGGTCGCTGGCTGCGCTCCAAGACCCCGATCGGCATCATCTATGCCACCGCTGCCGGCACCGCGCTCGATCGCATCGTCGGACTGGAGCTCGGCGCCGACGACTACATCGTCAAGCCCTACGAGCTGCGCGAGGTGCTCGCACGGGTGCGCAGCGTGCTGCGCCGCGTGCCGCAACCGGCGGAGCCGCAGGCAGCCAAGCCTGAAACCGGCGCTGGCCGGCGCATGAGCTTCGGCGCCTTCCATGCCGATCTCGACGGCAGGCTGGTCACCGGCGCCAACGGCGCGGTCGTCGACATGGCCAAGAGCGAGTTCGACGTGCTGGAAGTCTTCCTGACCCGAGCCAACCGGCTGCTGACGCGGGCCGCGATCTCCGAGGCGATCGGCTTCGTCGAGGACCCCGAATCGTCCCGCGCGGTCGACATCCGCATCATGCGGCTGCGCAAGAAGATCGAGGCCGATCCGGCCAACCCGAAATTCCTGCGCACGGTGCGCGGCGAAGGCTATATCTTCTCGCTGCCTGCCGGCGAGGGCAACTAAGCCCGAGTCGCGACAGCCTATTTGAGGTGCCGTCACGTGGCGATGACGGCCCGGGATTTTCCAGATCCGCAACCATCGACGCCGCGCATCCTTTCGGATGCGCAAAGAACACTGTAGCATTTTGACCCTGCGTATGGTTCCTGCGGGAAACCGTGGTCGATTTTTCCGAGCCTGTGTGCTCAATTTCATATCTTGCCGATCTGGCCCTGGGTGACGTGTAGACATGACTGCTGCAGCCGCGCGCACCGACACGCAAGCCACCCGCCAGGGCGCGGCAATGGCGGCTGTCCGCGTCGTGCGCCGGCTCCGAGAGGCCGGCGACTGGCAGCGCGAGATGGACGTCATCCTGGAGACGCTCTGCCGCGCCATGGACTGCCAGCGCGGCATCCTGTTTCGGCTGCGCGAGCTTCCCGGCCAGGGCTTCGCCCAGTCGGTCTCGGCCTACTGGATCAATCCCGACTTTGGCGGCGAGCTCGCCTCTCCCACCGTCATCATGCAGTCGATCATCAATTCGGATCCGCTGCTTGAGCGGCTGCAGGAGGACGAGCGGCAAGGCAAGGTGTTTGCCGGCCATACCCGCGATCTCGACGGTTTCCTGAGGGCCGACTTCGAGAAGCAGAACATCAAGTCGTTCCTGTCGGTATCGGTTTTCGCGCACGGTCACCTCTGGGGCACGCTGGCGGTCAACGACTGCGTGGCCGAGCGCGAATGGACCGACGAGGAAGAGGCGACGCTACACATCATCGCCCTCGCCATCGGCGACGCTATCGAGCATTCGCCCTCCGACGCCCATGCCAGCGAGGTCATCCGCCGCACCATGCTGCAGGCCTCCCTCGACGCCATCGTCGTCATCGACGAGACCGGCTCGATCATCGAGTTCAACCCGGCGGCCGAGAAGATGTTCGGCTTCCAGCGCAGCGACATTCTCGGCAAGGACCTGCTCGACACCATCGTGCCGATCTACTACCGCAAGGGCTATGCCTCGGGCGCCGAATACATGTCGGGCCGCGGTTCGCCGATGGTCGGCCAGCGGCTGGAGACCGTGACCCAGAATTCGGCCGGCGAGGTATTCCCGATCGAGCTGACCGCAACCGAGATGCGGGTCGCCGACCGTCGGTTGATCTTCGGCTCGATCCGCGACCTGCGCGACAAGCTGCGCGCCGAGGAGGAGATCGGCCGCCAGCGTGAGAAGCTGCACCAGAACGAGAAGATGGCGGCCATGGGCTCGCTGCTGGCCGGCGTCTCGCATGAGCTCAACAATCCGCTTGCCGTCGTCGTCGCGCAATCGACGCTGCTGCATGAGTTCGCCAGCGACCCGCAGACCAAGGTGCGCGCCGAGAAGGTGCGCGCGGCGGCGGAGCGGTGCGGCCGCATCGTCAAGAGCTTCCTGTCGATGGTGCGCCTGCATCCGACCGAGCAGGCCGAGACCGATCTCAACCAGGTGATCCGCGCCGCGCTGGAAGTCACCGCCTATGGCGCGCGCTCCAGCGGCATCATCATCGACACCGATTTCGCCGCCGGCCCGCTGCTGGCCATGGCCGATGCCGATCATGTGACGCAGGTGGCCGCCAACTTCCTCGTCAACAGCCAGCATGCGCTGGCCGGCGTCGCCGGCGACCGGCTGATCAAGGTGCGCACGTTTCGCAGCGAGCGCGGCAATCCGGGCTTCTCCGTCGAGGACAACGGGCCGGGCGTGCCGGACGCGATCCGTTCACGCATCTTCGAATCCTATTTCACGACCAAGCCGGTCGGCGTCGGCACCGGCATCGGCCTGTCGATCTCGAAGTCGATCATCGAGCGGCACAATGGCAACATCTGGTTCGAGGAGGTGCAGCCGCACGGTGCCCGCTTCGTCGTCCAACTGCCGGCGATCACCGCCGGCCCGGCTGCCGGCACGGACAGCCCGACACGTTCGAGCGGCCTGCGCCACGCGCTGATCATCGACGACGAGCCCGACGTCGCCGGCTCGCTCTCCGACATACTGGAGTTGATGGGCGTCAAGTCGCGGGTGGTGCCGGCCTGGACATCGGCGGCGTCGATCCTCAGCGGCCAGATGCCGCCCGACATCGTCTTTTCCGACCTGCGAATGCCCGGCACCAGTGGCATATCGATCTATCGCGAGCTGCTCGCCGAACGGCCGGCGCTGGCGCAGTGCTTCGTGCTGGTCACCGGCGATCTCATCGGCGCCAAGGCCGAGATCGAGGCGCTGCCGCCGCACCAGCGGCCGCAGATCCTGGAAAAGCCGTTCAGCACGCTCGACGTGCGCGGCGTGCTTTCGGCGATAGCCGAGCAGGCTTCCGTCGAGAGCTGAGATTAGGCGCCCCCGGGATCTGTCAGGCCGAGCCCGGGAATGGCGGTTTGAGAGAACCGGAACGCAGCGTACTTTTGGTACGCGAGTACCGGAAGCGCAGCAAACCGCCATACGCAGGCCGGCCTCACCTGAATATCAATAGATCCCAAAAAAAGAGGCTCCCAACCGACTATGCGGTGGGAGCCTGACTCGAGCGCAGGAGGAGCGCTCTGGGGAGGTCAAAGCGTGATTGCGAAGCGGGGAACTGTTTCGCGGATCACGTTCGACAAATCAAAAGACGTTCGGCGTGCTGGTCAGCGGAGCGGCATTGGCGATCATGCGCACCGCGCGTTCCCTGTGCTTGCCGGACTGCTCTGCAATGGCGCGCAGGCAATCCGCGCTCTCGGCGCCCCAGGCCTGGCCCTTGCAGGCGAAATCGATCTGCGGCATCGGCAGACGCCCGGTCTTGATCGTGGTCGGCGCGCCATCGACGACACCGGCCGGCGGGTCGAACGACGCGAAGGCGGGGCCCGCCGCCGGTGTGAAGAACATGCCGGCGAAGGTAACGGCGCCAATCGCCATGAACATTGCCATCGGATGGTCGCTGGCGCGCTGCCGCAGCGCCAGCTTCGGACGCCGGTCGCTGCGCTCCGGAGCCTGGAGGCGCTGGTTGGCGGTCTCAACTTTCGTGAACATCGCAATCCCCTTCGTTGTCTTTCTTTTTTCTATGAAACGAATTTAATCGCACCCGGTAACGGGGGAATGATACGCGAGGCCTGCCCGTGTAACCGACTTGAAACAGAAAAATCGGGCATGCT
>NZ_RZOS01000344.1:0-6355 GCF_004022605.1 Mesorhizobium sp. M4B.F.Ca.ET.089.01.1.1 | reverse complement strand
GCTCAGGCAGGCCTTTGCCTGGAACCACCGCTGGACGACGCCGCGCGGCGAAGCCGGCCTGCGCCGTTACCTGTCCGAACGGAAAAATCGCCAGGCGGCCTGATCAGGCGGCCGCGAAAAAAAGGGGCCATAACGGCCCCTTCTCTCTTCATGCGAACTGCAAGCGTCAGCCGGCGGCGGCGACTGCACGCTTGGCCATGACCGCGATCAGATTGGCCCGGTAATCCGCCGAGGCGTGGATGTCGCTCATCAGGTTCTTCGCCGGCACCTTCACGCCATCGAGGGCCGACGCCGCGAAATTTTTCGCCAACGCCGCCTCGATCTCCTTAGAGCGAAAGACGCCATCGTCGCCGGCGCCGGTCACGGCGGCGCGGACCCCGTCCTTGCCCTTGGTGACGAACACGCCGACGATCGCATAGCGCGACGCCGGATTGCGGAACTTTTCGTAGGCCGCCTTGGCCGGCGCGGTGAAGCTGACGGCCGTGATGATCTCGCCATCCTTCAGCGCCGTCTCGAACAGGCCCTTGAAGAACTTGTCGGCTGATATCTCGCGCTTGTTGGTGACGATCGTTGCCCCCAGCGCCAGCAGTGCCGCCGGATAGTCGGCGGCTGGATCGTTGTTGGCGATCGACCCGCCGATCGTGCCCTTGTGGCGCACCGCCGGGTCGCCGATCAGCGATGCCATATGGGCGAGCGCCGGACAGGCCTTCCTCAGCTTCTGGTCATTCGCGACGTCGTGGTGCGTGGTGGCGGCGCCGATGGTCACCGTCTTGCCCGACACCTTGACGCCTTGCAGTTCCTTCAGCCGGGACACGTCGACGAGGTCCGAGGGCGCGGCCAGCCGCGTCTTCATGGCGGGGATCAGTGTCATGCCGCCCGACAGGAGCTTCGCTTCGCCGCTTTTCAAAAGCTTGGCGGCCTCGGCAACCGAGGCGGCACGGTGGTAGTTGACCGAATACATGCTTGCTCCCTCCCTCAGTGCTTGGTCTTCGCGCGGATCGCGGTCCACACCGTGGACGGCGATGCCGGCATGGCGATGTCGGCAATGCCGATGGCATCGGTGATGGCGTTGATCACCGCCGGCGGCGAACCGATGGCGCCGGCCTCGCCGCAGCCCTTGATGCCGAGCGGATTGCTCGGGCATGGCGTGTTCGAGGTCGAGACCTTGAACGACGGCAGGTCGCCCGCGCGGGGCATCGTATAATCCATGTAGCTTGCCGTCAGCAATTGGCCGCTGGCGTCGTAATAGGCGCCTTCCAGCAGCGCCTGGCCGACGCCCTGGGCGATGCCGCCATGCACCTGCCCCTCGACGATCATCGGGTTGATGATGTTGCCGAAATCGTCGGCGGCCACGAACTGGATGATCTCGGTCGAGCCGGTCTCCGGATCGATCTCGACCTCGCAGATGTAGCAGCCGGCCGGGAAGGTGAAGTTGGCCGGATCGTAGAACGCCGTCTCCTTCAGGCCCGGCTCCATGCCGGCCGGCAGATTGTGGGCGGTGTAGGCCGCCAGAGCCATCTGGAACCACGGCACGTTCTTGTCGGTGCCGGCAACCTTCAGGGCGCCGTTCTCGATGACGATGTCGCTCTCGTCGGCCTCGAGCAGATGCGCGGCGATCTTCTTGGCCTTGGCCTCGACCTTGTCGAGCGCCTTGGAGATCGCCGACATACCGACCGCGCCCGAGCGCGAGCCGTAGGTGCCCATGCCCATCTGCACCTTGTCGGTGTCGCCATGCACGATCGACACGCTGTCGATCGGCACGCCCAAGCGCTGGTTGACCAGTTGCGCGAAGGTCGTCTCGTGGCCCTGGCCATGGCTGTGCGAACCGGTCAGCACCTCGATCGTGCCGACGGCGTTGACGCGTACCTCGGCCGATTCCCAAAGGCCGACGCCGGCGCCGAGCGAGCCGACCGCCGCCGACGGCGCGATGCCGCAGGCCTCGATGTAGCAGCTCATGCCGATGCCGCGGAGCTTGCCTTGCTTTGAGGCGGCGGCCTTGCGCTTGGCAAAGCCGGCGTAGTCCGATGCCTTCATCGCCGCGTCGAGCGAGGCGCCATAGTCGCCGGCGTCATAGTTCATGATGACCGGCGTCTGGTGCGGGAACGACTTGATGAAGTTCGTCCGCCGAAGCTCCGCCGGCGACACGCCGAGCTCGCGCGCGGCGGTCTCCATCGTGCGCTCCAGCAGATAGGTCGCTTCCGGCCGCCCTGCCCCGCGATAGGCATCGACGGGCGCGGTGTTGGTGTAGACGGTGCGAACGTTGGCGTGGATCGCCGGCATGTCGTATTGGCCCGACAGCAGCGTGGCGTAGAGATAGGTCGGCACGCAGGACGAGAACAGCGACATGTAGGCGCCGAGATTGGCGATCGTGTCGACCTTCAGCCCGGTGATCCGGTTGTTGCTGTCGAAGGCCATCTCCACCGTCGAGACATGGTCGCGGCCATGCGCATCCGAAAGGAAGCTCTCGGTGCGGTCGGCGACCCATTTCACCGGCACGCCGGTCTTCTTCGAGGCCCACAGGCAGACGATCTCTTCCGGATAGATGTAGATCTTCGAGCCGAAACCGCCGCCGACATCGGGCGCGATGACGCGCAGCTTGTTCTCCGGCGCGATGTTGTAGAAGGCGCTCATCACCAGCCGCGCGACATGCGGGTTCTGCGATGTCGTCCAGCAGGTGTAATGATCCTCGGCCTTGTCGTAGTGGCCAAGCGCTGCCCTGGGCTCCATCGCGTTGGGCACCAGCCGGTTGTTGACGATCTTCATCCGGGTGACGTGCGCCGCGCCCTTGATCGCCGCGTCGACCGCCTTGGCGTCGCCGATCTCCCAGTCGAAGATCAGGTTGTTCTCGGCTTCGGCATGGATCTGCGGCGCGCCCTTCTCCAGCGCCTTGGTCGCGTCGACCACCGCCTTCAGTTCCTTGTAGGTGATCTCGACAGCCTCGGCTGCGTCGCGCGCCTGGCCCTTGGTTTCGGCAACCACGATTACGACCGCGTCGCCGACATAGCGGACCTTGTCGACGGCCAGCGGCGACCATGCGCCCATCTTCATCGGCGAGCCGTCCTTGGAATGGATCATCCAGCCGCAGATCAGATTGCCGATGCCGTCGGCCTTGAGCTCCTTGCCGGTCAGCACACCGATGACGCCAGGCATGGCCTGTGCCTTCTTGACGTCGATCTTCCTGATCTGCGCATGCGCGTGCGGGCTGCGCACGAACGCTGCATGCTTCATGCCAGGAACCACCATGTCGTCGACATAGCGGCCGGCGCCGGTGAGGAACCGCTTGTCCTCCTTGCGCGCCACGCGGGCGCCAACACCTTCAATGCCCATATGAAATTCCTCCGGAATTTAGGGGAATAGGTCAGTAGGGAAGTAAGGGACTAGGGAATTAAGAGCCAATTGGCTTACTCCCCTATTCCCTTACTCCCCTATCAAGCAGCCCGTTTCGTCTTGCCCTTCGACCCCTTCGCCATCGCCTTCGAGGCGGCGAGGATCGCCTTCACGATGTTGTGGTAGCCGGTGCAGCGGCAGATATTGCCTTCGAGCTCGGCCCGCACCGTCGCCTCGTCGAGGCCTTCAGGATGACGCGCGATCATGTCGGTCGCGGTCATGATCATGCCCGGCGTGCAGAAGCCGCATTGCAGCCCGTGATGCTCCTTGAACGCGGCCTGCACCGGATGCAGGTCGGCGCCGTTGGCGAGCCCTTCGATGGTCACCACGCTGGACCCTGAGGCCTGCGCCGCCAGCATCGTGCAGGACTTCACCGCCTTGCCGTCGACGTGCACGACGCAAGCGCCGCATTGCGAGGTGTCGCAGCCGACATGCGTCCCGGTCAGGCCGAGATTCTCCCGCAAGAAGTGAACCAGAAGCGTACGGTCCTCGGCGGCGCCACTGACGCGCCTGCCGTTCACCGTCAACGATATGTCCGACATGAAACCTCCCTGGGTATTTTACCTTGGTCGTCCTGGCGCCGTTTTCCTCCCGGCGCCTGGCTGTTCGCCCGTTCACGTGCCGCACAAAAGCGAGAAAAAATAGCTTGGGCCCTCCACGGGGCGAGAATGCAGTTCGCCCGAAAAGTCGCATATTGTACTTTCGGTCACGCCGTATGGGGGCGGACCATTGCCAAAGCGCCGCCGTGAAGACAACAATGCCTTTCGACGCCGCTCGCCCGACGCGCACAAGACAACGTCGGAGGAAATGCAGGAGAAGGCAGCTGGCCAGTTCGCGGACGCGCTATGCATGCGGCCTCTCGGCGCTCACCACGGATGAGCCCGACGCCAATGCCTTCGCCCGGGCAATCGCGGCGGAAGCGGCGGCGATCGACGCTGGTTTCGCGCTGCTGTTCTTCTCCCAAAGTCTGGTCGATGCGGCGGCGCTGTCGCAAGCGCTGACCGAGCACGCGCCGGCGCTTGCCTATGCCGGCTGCTCGACCGCCGGCGAAATCACGCCGCAGGGGCTCGAGGACGGCCACATCCTTGCCCTGCTCCTGCCGTCCGCCTCGTTCGCCACGGCCAGCATCATGGTCGACAATCTCTCCTCGTCGGGCATGGACAGGATCACCGGCGAGGTCGCGGCGCTCAGGCGCTCGCTGCGCGGCCGCGTCGGACATGGACGGGCCAAGGATACCTTCGCGCTGTGCTTCATCGACGGGCTGTCCTATGCCGAGGAGGCCGTGACGTCGGCCATCCATTGGGGGCTGGATGACATTCCGCTGATCGGCGGCTCGGCCGGCGACGACCTCAAATTCGAGACCACCACGCTGATCTCGAATGGCAAGGTCGCCTCCGACAGCGCCATCATCATGCTGATCGCCACCGAAATCCCCTTCCACGTCTTCAAGACCGACAATTTCATTCCCACCGACGAGAAGCTGGTGGTGACCGCTTCCGATCCCGATCACCGCATCGTGCGCGAATTCAACGCCGTCAACGCCGCCGAGGAATATGCCGCCTCGGTCGGGATCCTGCCGCATACGCTGACGCCGCTGAGCTTTGCCTCGCATCCGGTAGTGGTGAAGGTGGGCGGCGAATATTACTGCCGCTCGATCCAGAGGATGCATGCCGACGGCTCGCTCTCCTTCTTCTGCGCCATCGACGACGGCGTCGTGCTCTCCATCGCCCAGCCGAAGAACATGTTCGAGGCGACACGCGCCGCGCTCAGCGATGTCAGGGAGCGGCTGGGCGGCATCGACATGATCCTCGGTTTCGACTGCGTGCTGCGGCGGCTCGACGCGCGCAACCGCCAGGTGTTCCGGGATATTTCGGAGCTCTACCGGGTCAACAACGTCATCGGCTTCGGCACCTATGGCGAACAGTATCGCTCGATGCATCTCAACCAGACCTTCACCGGCATCGCCTTCGGCGATCGCCTGGCGGCCGAATAGCGCGCGGGCCGCCCCATGCCGCTCCGGGATATCAACGACCTCGAAAAGCTGAAGAAGATCAACGCCGCGCTGGTCAGCCGCGTCGAGCGCTCGATGGACCAGCAGGGCAACGCCTTCTCGCTGTTCCAGACCGCGATCTCGCTGGAGAACCGGGTGCGCACGCGCACCGACGAACTGCACTCGACCCTGCGCCGGCTCGAGCAGACCAACATCGACCTGATCGCCGCCAAGGAAACCGCC
Organism: Mesorhizobium sp. M4B.F.Ca.ET.089.01.1.1; assembly: GCF_004022605.1. NCBI lineage: Bacteria > Pseudomonadati > Pseudomonadota > Alphaproteobacteria > Hyphomicrobiales > Phyllobacteriaceae > Mesorhizobium > Mesorhizobium sp. M4B.F.Ca.ET.089.01.1.1. Next base: position 735 of record NZ_RZOS01000344.1, on the reverse strand, counting down.
GAACTGGCGAACCTTTCCAAAACCAGGTTCCTGGCGGCCGCCAGCCACGACGTGCTGCAGCCGCTGAACGCCGCCCACCTCTCCGTCTCGGCGCTGGCCGAGGTGCAGACCAGCGAGGAAGGCAAGAAGCTGGTGCGCCAGGTCGAGCGCTCGCTGGAGACGATGGAGGACCTGCTGCGCACTCTGCTCGACATCTCCAAGCTCGACGCCGGCGTTGTGCAGCCCGAGATCGGCGATGTCAGCCTGGAGACGCTGTTTTCCTCGCTGCGTTCGGACTTCCTGCCGGTGGCCGAACTGAAAGGGCTGACGTTGAAGTTCCGGCCGGTGAACGCGCTGGTGCGCTCCGACCGCACGCTGCTGCGCCGCATCCTGCAGAACATCCTGTCCAACGCGCTGCGCTACACCCGCTCCGGCGGCGTGCTGGTCGGCACCAGGCATCGCGGCGATATTATCCGCATCGACGTCGCCGACACCGGCTGCGGCATTGCCGACGATCAGCGCGAGGCGGTGTTCGAGGAATTCCACCGCGGCAGCACGGCGCTCACCGACACCGGGCTGTCCGGCGGCGGGCTGGGACTGGGCCTCGCCATCGTGCGCCGCATGGCCGCCGCCCTTGGCCATCCGGTGACGTTCTCGTCGAGGCTCGGCCGCGGCACCATCTTCCACATCGACGTTCCGGTTGGCATCGGCGCCGCGGCCGATACGACCGCCAGCAACGCCGATCTGGAGCGGCCG
>NZ_RZOS01000343.1:0-6373 GCF_004022605.1 Mesorhizobium sp. M4B.F.Ca.ET.089.01.1.1 | reverse complement strand
GTCCATGTCGAGCCGGTGCACCACTGGTCGGCCCGCGGCACGCGCGATCGGCGCATGGCCCTGTGGGCGGGGTTCGTGGTCGAGACGCCAAGCGCAAAAATCTATTTCGCCGGCGATACCGGCTTCCATGGCGGCGCCAACTACCGGCTGATGGCCGAAAAGCATGACGGTTTCCGCCTCGCCATCCTGCCGATCGGCGCCTATGAGCCGCGCTGGTTCATGGAGCCGCAGCACCAGAATCCGGAAGAAGCGGTGCAAGGCATGAAGCTTTGCAACGCAGCCCACGCCGCCGGCTGCCACTGGGGCACTTTTCAGCTCACCAATGAGCCGATCGACGAGCCTGCCCGCAAACTGGCAGAGGCGCTCGACGCCGAGCGCCTGCCGCGCGAGCGTTTCCGCGCCCTGCGGCCGGGCGAGGTGTGGGATGTGCCGGCCGCCTAGCCCAGGAACCTGAGCCGACCACAGGAACCCAAGCCGACAAGGGGCGTTGATCCACAACGCCATTCGGCTGGGAGCCTTTCCATGATCAAGTGGATCATCATCCTTCTTATTGTTGCCGCCGCGGCGAGCCTGCTCGGCATGCCGGCATTGGCAGGCGCGGCCGCCACCGGCGCGCGCGTCCTGATCGGCATCGTCCTCGTCATCTTCCTGCTGATCGTGCTCGGCGTCTTCGCGGTTACTTAGGTTCGGCATCTTTGCCGTGACCAGCCGCGGCGTCTTCACCGTCGCCAAGGCGCGACCTCTTCGTCGTCGGCAAGGCCCGACGTCTTCGCCGCCGCTTCAACCGCGCCGCACTGGTAATTCCCGCCCGTTTCCGCCATATAGCGCCAAACGGACATGGAATGACCGGCTAGATGGCAGGCACCGCCCCCTTCGCCAAGATGAACGGCATCGGCAACGAGATCATCGTTGCCGATATGCGCGGCCGTGCCGACCGGGTGACGCCGGCGGCGGCGATCGCGCTCAATGGCGACGCCGCGACCAAGTTCGACCAGATCATGGCGATCCATGACGCCAGGACGCCCGGCACCGCCTACTATATCGACATCCTCAATTCCGACGGTTCCGGCGCGCAGGCCTGCGGCAACGGCACACGCTGCGTGGTGCAGGCGTTGGCCGCCGAGACCGGCCAGAAGGCTTTCACCTTCGAGACCCGCGCCGGCATCCTCAACGCCGTGGAACATGCCGACGGCACGATCTCGGTCGACATGGGCACGCCGCGCTTCGGCTGGCAGGAGATCCCGCTTGCCGAGGAGTTCCGCGACACCCGCATGATCGAGCTGCAGATCGGCCCGATCGACGCGCCGGTGCTGCATTCGCCCTCGGCAGTCTCGATGGGCAACCCGCACGCCATCTTCTGGGTCGACCGCGACGTCTGGTCCTATGAGCTCGACCGCTTCGGCCCGCTTTTGGAAAACCATCCGATCTTCCCCGAGCGCGCCAACATCACCATCGCTCAGGTCACCTCGCCCGAAACCATGGTCATCCGCACCTGGGAGCGCGGCGCCGGCCTGACCAAGGCCTGCGGCTCGGCTGCGTGCGCCGCCGTGGTGGCGGCCGCCCGCACCAAGCGCACCGGCCGCAGCGTCTCGCTGATGACGCCCGGCGGCGGCTCGCTGCATGTCGAATGGCGCGACGACGACCACGTCATCCTGACCGGCGCCGCCGAATGGGAATTCTCCGGCAGCTTCGACCCCTCGACCGGCACCTGGGCCCGCGACACCGAAAGCGCGGCCTGATGGCAATAGACGTCGTCACCTTCGGCTGTCGCTTGAACACCTATGAATCCGAGGTGATGCGCAAGGAGGCGGAAAGCGCCGGCCTCGGCGCGATGAAGGGCGGCGCCGTCATCTTCAACACTTGCGCCGTCACCGCGGAAGCGGTGCGCCAGGCCAAGCAGTCGATCCGCAAGGCCCGCCGCGAGAACCCGCATGCCCGCATCATCGTCACCGGTTGCGCGGCGCAGACCGAGCCGCAGAACTTCGCCGCCATGGACGAGGTCGACCTCGTGCTCGGCAATGAGGAGAAGCTGAAGGCGAACTCCTATCGCGCGCTGCCCGATTTCGGCGTCAACGACACCGAGAAGGCGCGCGTCAACGACATCTTTTCGGTGCGCGAGACGGCCGGCCACATGGTCGATGCGATCGAGGGCCGGGCGCGCGCCTTCGTCCAGGTGCAGAATGGCTGCGACCACCGCTGCACCTTCTGCATCATCCCCTTCGGCCGCGGCAATTCGCGCTCGGTGCCGATGGGCGCCGTGGTCGAGCAGGTCAAGCGGCTGGCCGACAATGGCTATGCCGAGATCGTGCTGACCGGCGTCGACATGACCAGCTTTGGCGCCGACCTGCCGGGCAGCCCGAAGCTTGGCAGACTGGTGAAGACGATCCTGCGCCAGGTGCCCGACGTGAGGCGGCTCAGGCTGTCCTCGATCGATTCCATCGAGGCCGACGAGGACCTGCTGGACGCCATCGCCACCGAGCCCCGGCTGATGCCGCACCTGCATCTGTCGCTGCAGTCGGGCGACGACATGATCCTGAAGCGCATGAAGCGCCGCCATCTGCGCGACCAGTCGATCCGCTTCTGCGAGGACGTGCGCAAGTTGCGCCCCGGCATCGTCTTTGGCGCCGACATCATCGCCGGCTTCCCGACCGAGACCGAGACGATGTTCGAGAATTCGGAAAGAATAGTCGAGGAATGCGGGTTGACGCATCTCCACGTCTTCCCGTTCAGCCCACGCGAAGGCACGCCCGCTGCGCGCATGCCGCAGGTCCGCCGCGAGGTGGTCAAGCAGCGCGCCGCCAGGCTCCGCGCCGCCGGCGAGGCGGCCTATCGCCGCCATCTCGCTGCCCTTGCCGGCACGCGCCAGTCGATCCTGGTCGAGCGCGACGGTCTCGGCCGCACCGAAGGGTTTACGCTGGCCGCCATCGACGCCGGGACGCCGGGCGAGATCGTCGAGGCCATCATCACCTGCCATGACGGTGCCCGCTTGATCGCGGCGCCCCTGGCCGCCCGCGCCGCCTGAGAAAAAGCAAAGCATGGCCGGTTTCTTCAAGAAGATATTTTCGTTCGGCAAGAAGGAAGTCGTCGAGGAGCGCGTCGACGAGACCGCCCCGCTGCCGCCGATCAAATGGGACGCGCTGGACGCGCTGAAGCCGGCGGCCGAGCAGGCTCCCCACCCTGATGGGGAGGGTCCCCACGAAGTGGCGGCGCGGGGTGACAGTGCCGACGCTGGTGCCAGTCACCCCCACCCCCGAGCTGCGCTCGGGACCTCCCCCATCGAGGGGGAGGTAGAGGCCGCGCCCCAACCGGTTCCGCAAGAGCCGAAGCCCGCACCGGCTATTCCACAGCCGCCGGAGCCAATCGTTCCGTCCGAGCCGGAACCTCTGCCGGAGCCCCGCCCGGAAGAAGAGCCGAAACCCGTTCCGCAAACGCCCGAGCCACCGGCGCCGGAAGAAGTGCCGCCGGCACCACCGGAACCAGCGCCCGAGCCGCAGCCCCAAGAGGTGCCTGCACCCGCGCCGGCCGAGCCGGAAATTGTCCCGTCGCATCCGGAACCGCAGCCTGAGCCGTCGCCGATCGAGGTGCCGACCCTGCCCAGCGAAGTCCCTGCCGATACGCCGTCGCCGATCGAGATTCCACCGGCCGAGGCACCTTCTATCGAGCCATCTTCAGAGGTCGGCGCCGCCCCTCATCCGCCTGCCGGCACCTTCTCCCCGCATAGTGACGGGGAGAAGGAAGAAGTGCCAACGCCGACGCCCCCCTCTCCCCGTCCTTCACGGGGAGAGGGTAAGGGTGAGGGGCAGCGCCGACCTCCACAGGATTTGGCGTCACTGGAGCCTGCTCCGCCGGCGGAAATCTCTCCTCCTATTCGCCAGCCTGCGCCGGTCGAACCGGAGCGGATCCTTGCCGAGATTGCACCCGAGCCAGAAGCCGTCCCCGCGCCGCAGCCAAGGCCCGCGCCGTCCGCCGGCAAGGTAACCGTCGCGAAAAAGGTCGAGCAGAAGGCCGAGGTGCAAAAGGCGCCGGAGCCGGCGCCGCGGCGTTCCTGGTTCCAGCGCATGCGCGATGGGCTTGCCCGCTCCTCGCGCGAGCTCTCCGGCAACATCGCCGGCGTCTTCACCAAGCGCAAGCTGGACGAGGACACGCTGCAGGACCTGGAGGACGTGCTGATCCGCGCCGATCTCGGCCTGGAAACCGCGCTCCGCGTCACCGATGCGCTGGCCTCCAGCCGCTACGGCAAGGACGTCTCCGACACGGAGGTGCGCTCGGTCATGGCGGCCGAGGTGGAGAAGGTGCTGACCCCCGTCGCGTTGCCGCTGGAGCTCGACCTCAGCCACAAGCCGCATGTCATCCTGGTGGTCGGCGTCAACGGCACCGGCAAGACCACGACCATCGGCAAGCTGGCCGCCAAACTGACCGATGGCGGCCTGTCGGTAATGCTCGCCGCCGGCGACACCTTCCGCGCCGCCGCGATCGAGCAGCTCAAGATCTGGGGTGAGCGGACGAAATCGCCGGTCATCGCCTCCAAGCTCGGCGCCGATGCCGCCGGCCTCGCCTATGACGCCTTCGAGAAGGCCAAGGAGGCCGGCTCCGACGTGCTGATCATCGACACCGCCGGCCGGCTGCAGAACAAGGCCGAGCTGATGGCGGAGCTGGAGAAGATCGTGCGCGTGCTCGGCAAGCTCGACCCGGAAGCGCCGCACACCGTGCTGCAGACGGTCGATGCCACCACCGGCCAGAATGCGCTCAACCAGGTCGAGATCTTCCGCAACGTCGCCGGCGTCAACGGTCTGGTGATGACCAAGCTGGACGGCACGGCGCGCGGCGGTATTCTGGTGGCGATCGCGGCCAAGCACAGGCTGCCGGTCTATTTCATCGGCGTCGGCGAACAGGTCGACGACCTCGAACCTTTTTCAGCCAGCGAATTCGCCAGGGCGATCGCTGGCGTGGCTTGAACGATCCCAAAGCGCCGACTTTCGGGACAACAAGGACTTCCATGAACATCCTCGAACGCGACCCGTCGGACCCGCAGAAACAGAAGAAGGAAGGCGTCAACCCGGCGCTCAAGCTGCTGCTCGAGCTCGGCCCGCTGCTGGTGTTCTTCTTCGCCAATGCGCGCGGCGAATGGCTGGTGCAGAAATTTCCGGCGCTGGGCGGCCTCGGCGGACCGATTTTCGTCGCCACGGGCCTGTTCATGGGCGCCACCGCCATCGCGCTGATGGCGTCCTGGCTGCTGACCCGCACCTTGCCGATCATGCCGCTCGTGTCGGGTGTCGTGGTCTTCGTCTTCGGCGCACTGACGCTCTATCTGCAGGACGACATCTTCATCAAGATGAAGCCGACCATCGTCAATACGCTGTTCGGCGGCGTGCTGCTCGGCGGCCTGTTCTTCGGCAAGTCGCTGCTTGGCTACGTCTTCGATTCCGCCTTCAGCCTCGACACCGAGGGCTGGAGGAAGCTTACCTTCCGCTGGGGGCTGTTCTTCCTCTTCCTGGCCATCGTCAACGAAGTCGTCTGGCGCAATTTCTCGACCGATGCCTGGGTTACGTTCAAGGTCTGGGGCATCATGCCCATCACGCTTCTCTTCACCTTCAGCCAGATGCCGCTGATCATGCGCCATTCGCTGGAGGAAAAGGCCAAGGAAGAGAACGCCGGCAAATAGAACTGAGAGGGGGACGGGCATGGAATTCCTCACCACGCGCGACGAGTTGAGGACGATCTACAAGACGCCCCGACCGACCGACGGCCCCATCCGCAAGGAGCTGAAGGCGCTCGACGGCCACTGCCGCTCCTTCATCGGCAAGAGCCCCTTCGTGCTGATCGGCTCCTCTGACGGCGCCGGCAATGCCGACGTGACGCCGAAAGGCGACAAGCCCGGCTTCGCCGCCATCCTCGACGACAACACCATCGCCATCCCCGACCGGCCCGGCAACAACCGGCTGGACACGCTGGAGAACATCGTCCGCAATCCCTCGGTCGGGCTGTTGTTCCTCATTCCCGGCATGAACGAGACGCTGCGCGTCAACGGCGACGCCCGCATCACCGTCGATGCCGGCCTGCGCGGGCGGCTGGCCGTCGACGGCAAGGAGCCGCAGAGCGTCGTCGTGGTGTCGGTCAAGGCCGCCTACATGCATTGCGCCAAGGCTTTCATGCGCTCGGATCTGTGGAAGCCGGAGACCTGGTACGACCGCGCGACGCTGCCGACGCTCGGCCAGATCATCCGCGACCAGCTGGCGCTCGCCGAGGCGGCCGGCGACATCGACCGCGAGCTGGACCAGGATTACCGGCAGACCATGTGGTAGCCTCGGGCTCGATTCGCCCGGACAGTTCCCCCCTTGCTCAACATCTTTGCCATTTCCGGCAGCCTGCGCGC
>NZ_RZOS01000342.1:0-6382 GCF_004022605.1 Mesorhizobium sp. M4B.F.Ca.ET.089.01.1.1 | reverse complement strand
GTGTGAGGCTCTTCAACCGCACCACGCGCAGCGTCGCTTTGACCGAGGCTGGTGCCAGCCTGCTGGCGCGGCTCGGCCCCGCATTGGGCGAGGTAGAAGCTGCGCTCGATGTGGTGAACGGCTTTCGCGACCGGCCCGCCGGAACGTTGCGTCTCAACGTGCCGATAAGCGCCTCGCGGCTGGTGCTGCCCAAAATCGTTCCGGGATTTCTCGCGGCCTATCCCGCCATTCGCCTGGAGGTGATCGCCGAGGAGAACTTCATCGATCTGCTGGTGGCCGGCTGCGACGCCGGAATCCGCTATGACGAGCGGCTGGAGCAGGACATGATCGCGGTGCCGATCGGACCCCGAGCGCAGCGCTTCACGACCTCCGCTGCGCCGTCCTACCTTGACCGGCACGGCCGGCCGCAGCACCCGCGCGACCTGCTTGGCCATGCCTGTGTGCGCGGCCGCTTCCCGAGCGGGGTCATGACGCCCTGGGAGTTCGAGCGGGACGGCGAGGTGGTGCGGGTCGATCCCACGGGGCCATTGGTCGTCAGCATCGGTGGAGGCGTCGATCTCGCTGTCGATGCGGCGATCGCTGGTGTCGGCATTCTCTGGCTGTTTGAGGACTGGGTGCGCCCGCATTTCGAGAGCGGCGCGCTGGAACCTGTGCTGGAGCCGTGGTGGCAGAGCTTCCCGGGACCCTTCCTGTACTATCCCGGCCGACGGCTGGTGCCCGCGCCGCTGCGCGCATTCATCGACTACATAAAGACGCCGGCCGGCCGCGGTCCCTGAGCATCCCAAAAACAAAAAGGCCGCCCGGAGGCGGCCTTTCGATTGTCCAAATTTCGTAGCGCTTAGCGCTTCGAGAACTGGAAGGAGCGGCGGGCCTTCGCCTTGCCGTACTTCTTGCGCTCGACGACGCGGCTGTCGCGGGTCAGGAAGCCGCCCTTCTTGAGCACGGCGCGCAGCGCCGGCTCGTAGTAGGTCAGCGCCTTGGAGATGCCGTGACGAACGGCGCCGGCCTGGCCGGACAGGCCGCCGCCGATGACGGTGGCGACGATGTCGTATTGGCCGGCCCGGTTGGCGGCGATGATCGGCTGGTTGAGGATCATCTGCAGCACCGGACGCGCGAAGTAGCTCGCGAATTCCTTGTCGTTGACGACGATCTTGCCGGAGCCCGGCTTCACCCAGACGCGCGCGATGGCGTTCTTGCGCTTGCCGGTGGCATAGGCGCGGCCCGACTTGTCGAGCTTCTGGACGTGGACGGGAGCGGCCGGCTGCGCGACGGCAGCGGCAGTCCCGAGTTCTGCGAGCGAGGAAAGCTCAGCCATTACGAAGCCCTCTTGTTCTTGGAGTTCAGCTTGGCCACGTCGAGCGTGACGGGCTGCTGGGCGACATGCGGATGTTCAGCGCCTGCATAGACGCGGAGATTCTTCATTTGGCGACGGCCAAGCGGGCCGCGCGGGATCATGCGCTCGACGGCCTTCTCGACGACGCGCTCGGGGAAACGGCCCTCGAGCAGCTGGCGCGCGGTGCGCTCCTTGATGCCGCCGGGATGGCCGGTGTGCCAGTAGTAGACCTTGTCGGTGTACTTCTTGCCGGTGAACACCACCTTGTCGGCATTGATGACGATGACGTTGTCGCCGTCGTCGACATGCGGGGTGAAGGTGGGCTTGTGCTTGCCGCGCAGATGGTTGGCGATGACAGTGGCGAGGCGGCCGACGACGAGACCTTCGGCGTCGATCAGCACCCACTTCTTCACCACATCCGCAGGCTTCTGCGAAAAGGTAGCCATGGTTCTTGCTCTCGGTTGGACCCTCCCTACCCGCGAAGGACAGGGAAAGGCGTTTCTTGTTGCTTGAATTGGCTGGGGCGTCTGCCCGTCGCCAATAACAAAACGGCGGCCGTTGCGGGCCGCTGCTTCGCGAGGGCTTATAGGCGAGGCTAATCAGCGCGTCAAGGCGATCGAAATCTCTCTTTGCGTGGAAAATATAGCAAAAACAATGAATTGAGTAAAAGGTATTATTTTACCACATCATTCGGACGTTTCGGCGGGATCGAATAGGTGCCTGTGGCATGCGCTACCGTGTGTCCGTCCGGCCCGGCGACGATGTCGATGTCGAACACCATCAGGCTTTTTCCCAGCTTCAGGATGCGGCAATGGCCGTCGATCGGACCGGCCTCGGCCTTGCGCACGAAGTTGATGTTGAGGTTGGTGGTGACCGACAGCGCATCCGGCCCGGCATGCGAAAGCACGCAGACATAGCCGCCGATGTCGGCCAGCGTGAACAGGGAAGGACCAGACACCGTGCCGCCCGGGCGCAAATGCCGCTCGTCGGCATTGAGCCGCACGATGCAGCCGCCGGGAAACACCTCCAGCGCCTGATAGAAGGAAAACTGGTCGTTGAGCTGCGGATAGACGCTTTCCATCAACCGATTGACGTCAGCCGCGGTCAACACCGGCTTCAGATTGCTTTGAGCGGGCATCGGCGATTTCCTATGTGCGGGACGGGCAGGGCACCCAAGGCGAGGGCGCCTGGACCAAATGTTGCGGCCGAGAAAACACGGCTAGCGGCTTTTCTTCAATCGGCAGCGTGCTAGTTCTTTTGTTCCATGGTCTGTGAAGTGCGCCACAGCAGGCCGAGAAGGATTGGGCGGAGAGGTTTGAGAACATGGCTGAAGTCGTCGCCATCAAGCCGGCAATCGCCGAGGGGCCTGTTGTCGCCAGCCTGGACAAAGGCATTCTTCGCCTGACGCTCGCCAGCCCGCCGGCCAATGCCTTGTCGCTGGCGGTGATGGCGGCGCTGATGGCCGAACTCGATCGCGCGAAATCCGACAAATCCGTGCGCGTCATCATCCTCGCGGCGTCCGGCAAAGTGTTCTGCGCCGGCCACGATCTCAAGGAACTGAGCGCCCATCGCAGCGATGCCGATCGCGGCCGAGCCTTCTTCGAGAAGACCTTTGCCGCTTGCGCCGAGCTAATGCAGGCGATCGTGCGCCACCCCAGGCCGGTCATCGCCGAGGTCGACGGCCTCGCCACCGCCGCCGGGCTGCAATTGGTCGCCAGTTGCGATCTTGCGATTGCCTCGCACGAGGCGACCTTCTGCACGCCGGGCGTCAACATCGGCCTGTTCTGCTCGACGCCGATGGTGGCGCTGTCGCGCAATGTCTCGCGCAAGCAGGCCATGGAAATGCTGCTGACCGGCGAGACGATCGACGCGGCCACCGCCAGGGAATTCGGCCTCGTCAACCGCATCGTGCCGAGCGAATACCTGAATCAGGTTGTCAGCAAATACGCGCAAACCATTGGTTCAAAATCATCTTTGGTGGTCAAGACTGGCAAGGAGGCGTTCTACGCCCAGGCCGAGATGGGACTGGGCGACGCCTATGCCTACACCGGCCGGGTGATGGTCGAGAACATGTTGGCGCGCGACGCGGAGGAAGGCATCGGAGCTTTCGTCGGCAAGCGCAAGCCGGAATGGAAGGACGAGTAGGGCGCCCGGAAAGAGGAAGATCCGAATGGAACCGCGTATCTCCATCATCACCGTCGCCACCGACGATCTCGCTCGCGCGACGCGCTTCTACGAGGGCATGGGACTGACCCGCCATCCGGGGATCACCGAGGGCGTCGCCTTCTTCCAGATGGGTGGAGCCATTCTCGGCCTGTTCCCGCGCGAAAGCGCCGAGGAGGATTCCGGCGTCAGCTTTGCAAAAGCGCCGTCGGCCGTCTATCTCGCCTACAACACCCGCTCCGACGCCGAAGTCGACCAAGTCCTCGCCATGGCCGAGAAGGCCGGCGGCAAGATCGTCAAGCCGGCCGGCCGCGCCTTCTGGGGCGGCTGGTACGGCTATTTCGCCGATGCCGACGGCCATGTCTGGGAAGTCGCGCACAATCCGGCCTTTCCGATCGCGGAAGACGGCTCGATCTCGCTGCCGGGCTGACGCTGCCCGTGGCGCCTCGCAAGCAACTGACGCGGCTGAAGGCGCCTTATCTCAAGCGCATCCTGCTCGAGCCGGCGCGCGTCGAGGCGTGGGACCAATATCCCTGGAACCTGCCGATCTTCGCCAGCCGCGCATTCGAGTTCGAATTCACCGCGCCGATCACCATCATCGTCGGCGAGAACGGCACCGGCAAATCGACGCTGCTCGAAGCCATTGGCGCCCTGGCCGGCTATGACGAGGCCGGCGGCGGCAAGGGTTACAGGCCGGTCGATCATTCTTCCGCCATCGACAAGAGCGGGACAGCACTGGCCAACGCCTTGCGCGGCCACTGGCTGCCGAAGGTCACAGCCGGCTGGTTCTTCCGGGCAGAGTCCTTCTACTCCGTCGCTCGTTACCTCGATCAGGCGGCGCTGGACTCTGGCGGTGCGCCGCCCGATTTTCTCTCGTGGTCGCACGGCGAAGGTTTCATCCGCTTCTTCGAGGAGCGCTGTCGTCGGCAAGGCATCTACATCCTGGACGAGCCGGAAAGCGCGCTGTCGCCGACACGCCAGATCGAACTGCTCAAGCTGCTGAGGCGAATGGACCTGTCCGGCACCGCGCAGGTGATCATGGCGACGCACTCGCCGCTGCTGATGGCCTGTCCCGGCGCGCGCCTGTTCCGCATCAGCCGCTTCGGGCTCGACCTGGTCGATTTTCGCGACACCGACCACTTTCGCATGATGCGCGATTTCTGCGGCGATCCGGATGGTTTTCTCGCCGAAGCGCTGTATGAGGACGAGGCATGAACCACGACAGCTACGACAACACCTATATCGCCGGCATCCTCAACTCGGTGAAGACCGTCGCTATGGTCGGCGCGTCGCCCAACGACGTTCGGCCGAGTTTTTTCGTGCTGAAGTACCTGTTGGCCAAGGGGTTCTCGGTGTTTCCGATCAATCCTGGTCATGCCGGCAAGGAGATTCTCGGCCGTACCGTCTACGCAAGCCTCGCCGACGTGCCGCAGCCGGTCGACATGGTCGACATCTTTCGTGGCTCGGTCGCGGTGCCGGGTATCCTCGATCAGATTCTGCGGCTCGATCCCTTGCCGAAGGTCGTCTGGATGCAGCTTGGCGTGCGCAATGACGAGGCGGCCGCCCGCGCCGAGGCTGCCGGCATGAAGGTGGTGATGAACCGCTGCCCGAAGATCGAATACGGCAAGCTGTCGGGCGAGATCGGCTGGACCGGCGTCAATTCCGGCGTGCTGTCGTCGAAGAAGCCGCTGATGCGGCAGGGCTTCCAGAGCTTCGGCGTAAGGCAAAAATAGCCCGGCTGCCGCGGCGCAAAATTATTCCGGGAAGAGTAGGATTTTTTCGGGCGTTCGTGGCAGATCGCACGCCGAAAGGTATATTCTTCTTTGCATTCATGGCCGGCCTTCGCCAAGAATGCCCCGCGATTTCCTGCGCAGGTTCCTGAGGGAGTTTTCGATGACGCGTACGCCCGGTTTCAACACGCTTGCCATTCACGCCGGCGCCAAGCCCGATCCGGCGACGGGCGCCCGGGCGACCCCGATCTACCAGACCACCTCCTATGTTTTCGATGACGCCGACCATGCCGCCTCGCTGTTCGGCTTGAAGGCCTTCGGCAACATCTACACCCGCATCATGAACCCCACCCAGGCCGTGCTTGAGGAGCGCGTCGCGGCGCTCGAGGGCGGCACGGCGGCGCTGGCGGTCGCGTCCGGCCACGCCGCGCAGATACTGGTGTTTCACAATCTGATGCAGCCGGGCGACAATTTCGTCGCCGCGACAAGGCTTTACGGCGGCTCGATCAACCAGTTCGGCCACGCCTTCAAGAATTATGGCTGGGAGGTTCGCTGGGCCGACACCAACGATGTCTCGACCTTCGAAAGCCAGATCGATGACAGGACCAAGGCGATCTTCATCGAGAGCCTTGCCAATCCGGGCGGCATCTTCGTCGACATCGAGAAGATCGGCGACATCGCCCGCAAGCACGGCCTGCCGCTGATCGTCGACAACACGCTGGCCTCGCCCTACCTGGTGCGGCCGATCGAGCACGGCGCCGACATCGTCGTCCATTCGCTGACCAAGTTCATCGGCGGTCACGGCAATTCGATCGGCGGCGCGATCGTCGACGGCGGCACCTTCGACTGGTCGAAGTCTGGCAAATACCCGATGCTGTCGGAACCGCGCCCCGAATATGGCGGCATCGTGCTGCACGAGACCTTCGGCAATTTCGCCTTTGCGATTGCCGCGCGCGTCCTCGGCCTGCGCGACATCGGCCCGGCGATCTCGCCCTTCAACGCCTTCCTGATCCTGACCGGACTGGAGACGCTGCCGCTCAGGATGCAGCGCCATTGCGACAACGCGGCGAGCGTCGCCGGCTGGCTATCGAACCATCCCAAGGTCGCGTGGGTGAGCTATCCCAGCCTGCCCGGCCACAAGAACAACGCCCGGCAG
>NZ_RZOS01000341.1:0-6395 GCF_004022605.1 Mesorhizobium sp. M4B.F.Ca.ET.089.01.1.1 | reverse complement strand
GGTTTTACCAGCCAGTTGCTGGATGACGGCGAGCGCCGAACCGGCCTGCAGTCTGTCAGGCTAAGCCTGCAGGGGCTGATGCCAACGGAGACGAATTCCGCACTACAGGGCTTGGGCATATGCGCGCCAAAACTGTCATCCTGATTGTTCTCGCCGGCATGTTGGGCGTGCTTGCGGTGGTTTTCGCCAACAGCTGGCTGGCCGACCAGCGGAGTGCAATGGCACCGATGGCCAATGCGCCCGTCACCGCGACGCCGACAGAGAACGGGGCGAACGACGGCGGCTATGACAGCCCACCGGCCGGTCTTGGAAATGGCGGCTCGGGCAGCGGCGGTGGTTCGGCCGGCGTCGGTTTGGCCGCCGGCGGCAGTTCGGGCAGCGGCGGCGGCGGTTGGGACAGCGGCCAGGAGCCGTATCCGATGGACGTGGCTCCGGAGACGAGCGAGGCCGAGGAAGCCGCAGCCTACGAGGCATACAAGCGCGAGCAGGCCCAGCGCGAGGCCTATGAGCAACAACTGCGGGCACAGGCTGAGGCGCTCAGGGCCGAAATGGAGCGCGCCGCTGAAACCGGCAAGGCCTCGGCCCCGGACCAGCCGTCGACGAGCGCTGGCCCCCCGCCCGCCGGCAACACCGAGATCGATCCCGGTGACGGCCTTCCGCCCCTACCCCCTGATCCGGCACCAGCCTCAGCCCAGGACCAGCCCTCGACCGGGCCGGTCTTGGTTCCTTCTGGCGGCGCGGAGGTCGATCCCGACGATGGCAACCTTCCACCCCCGCCGCCCGCTCCGGAGCCGGCCACGGAGCAGGTCGTCCGGCACCCGGCCATCGATGCGCCGGACGAGGTGGTGGCGGGTGACGTCGTGACCGTATCGATCGCGTTGGCCGAGGAGCAATTGACGCCAGAGGTCAAGGTGAAAGCCGCACCCGGCACTACGGTGACCGCGGACGGCGCACTGCGCATGGCGATGCCCGCCGGAACGGAGCAATGGCCGATCGACATCGATCTCTTCGCCTCGGGCTTCGATCTCGCCGATGGCGGCAAATGGAGCCGGGCAGCCACGCTCTATCGCGAAGGCGACAGCGATTTCGTCCGCTTCGAGCTCAAGGCGCGGCCGATCGGCCAGGACAGCAAGCCAGGCCAGTTCATCGCCCGCATCTACAGCGCCGGACGTTTCCTCGGCTCGGCATCGCGGCCCGTCACCATAGCGCGAACGCGGATACCCGCTCCCGGCGCCGAAACCGCCACCCCTGCCCCGACAATGCTGCTCGCCTCGGCGCCGAGACAGCCATTGACCGGCAGTATCGACCTCAACGGCGCCGGCGACGTGCCCGATCTCGACGTCACCATCCTCTATGACGATCCGAGCGGCCTCGGCTCCGGACAGATCATCATCCATTCGCCGCATCTGGCCGGACCGGTGACTGACAGTTTCTCGACGCCGCCGGAGATGGCGGCATGGCTGGAGTCCGAATACCAACGCCTGCTGCAGCTCGGCCTCAGCCTGCGCGGCGCGGTTTCGTTGCAGCAGCCTGCCGCAAGCAATGACCCGGAAGCGCAAAAGCGCTTCGTCACGCTCGCCGCCGAAGGCTTCGGCGATGTGCTCTATCGCGACTATGTGCCGAAGGTGTTCAAGCATGTTTTCTGGTCGTTGCGGGGCAAGGGCGAACTGCGCTCGATCCAGATCACCTCGAACAGCCCGACACTGCCCTGGGAATTGATCCGCCCGCGAAGCGACGACGGCGCGACGCAGGACGGCTTCCTCGGCATGGGCTATCGGCTGGCGCGCTGGGCGCCGCGCAGCATGTCCTCGCAGGTCGACAATCCGCTCGACCGGCTGGTCTTCACCGGCGTTGCGGCCGTAGCCCCCTCCTATGCCGACAAGCAGTCGCTGTCCTTCCAGCAGGTCGAGATCGAGGCGCTCAGCAAGCTTTCCGGTTATCGCCGCTTTGACGGCGATTTTGTCTCTTTCGAAAGGCTCGTCGGCGAGGTCTCGACCGGCTTCATCCATTTTTCCGGCCATGGCGAGGTCAACCAGCCTGGCAGCGGCCGACCGGTTTTTGCCATCGACCTCGTCGATCAGTCGCTCGATCCCGACACCTGGCGCGCGCTGGTCGCGGCCGCCCACGGTACAGGCAATCCCTTCTATTTCTTCAACGCCTGCGACAGCGGACGCTCGCAGATGTTCGGTGGCTTCGTGCAGGGCTGGGGACCTGCGGTGCTGGCGAGCGGCGCTTCCGGTTTCATCGGCGGCATGTGGCCGCTGACCGACCGCGCCGCGGCCGCCTTCTCTGCCGATTTCTACGGCGGCATCACCACCCGGCTCAAGGACGGGCCGGTCTACCTCGCCGAAATCCTGCAAGGCGTGCGCAAGCGCTTTTACGAAACGGGTGACCCGACCTACCTTGCCTATACTTTCTACGGCAACGCCAATCTTCAGGTCGTGACGCAGTAGGAGCCGGAAGCGCGGCCACGTGGGATAGCGATCTTACAGCGCTCTTTGCGGACAGGGCATACCGGCGGTGTCACCGCAACGCGAGGCCGTCGGCTGGGGCCGGGAACTCATATCTTCCGAATGCCGTACCAGTTCGGCGAAGACCAGGGCGAAACTTCCCAGCATCAGGAAGACGATAATCATGCGTGTCACCGGCAATAGACAGGTCTCGACTTGCTGGCCCCCGCCAACCCATCCACTGCCGGCTAACATGGCCCATCCGGCTTTACGAGAGCTTAAGCTTCGTCTTAACCATCACGTTCGGCCATCCGGCGACACAATGCGCGAGCAACTGCCTTTCATTGCCGTCCTGTGCCGCCCTTTGCAGATGCGGGCGGCCCATGCTACCCCGGCGCTGGCGCGGTCCGGAAACGGGCCACCGCCAGCCGCTCGTCATCGGGAAGCCATGAGCAAAGCCGCCAGCCATTTCGCCTTCGTCTCGTCCGACACCGCCGACGCCAAAGCGGCGCTGGAAAGCCTGTCGTCGCACTATGGGCAGACATCGGTCGAAGAGGCCGAGATTGTCGTCGCCCTCGGCGGCGACGGCTTCCTGCTGCAGACGCTACGTGACACGATGAGCACCGGAAAGAAGGTCTACGGCATGAACCGTGGCACCATCGGCTTCCTGATGAACGAATACCGCGCCGGCGGCCTCGAGGAGCGCATCGCCGCCGCGGTCGCCGAGACCATCCGTCCGCTGGAGATGCTGGCGGTGACGCATGAGGGCGAGACCGTCTCTGCGCTGGCGATCAACGAAGTGGCGCTCTGGCGCCAGTCCTACCAGACGGCCAAGATCCGCATCACGGTGGACGAGCAGGTGCGGCTCGAGGAGCTGAACTGCGACGGCGTGATGATCGCGACGCCGGCCGGCTCGACCGCCTATAACCTCTCCGCGCACGGCCCGATCCTGCCACTCGACGCGCCGCTGCTGGCGCTGACGCCGGTCAGCCCGTTCCGTCCGCGCCGCTGGCGCGGCG
Source organism: Mesorhizobium sp. M4B.F.Ca.ET.089.01.1.1 (assembly GCF_004022605.1). NCBI lineage: Bacteria > Pseudomonadati > Pseudomonadota > Alphaproteobacteria > Hyphomicrobiales > Phyllobacteriaceae > Mesorhizobium > Mesorhizobium sp. M4B.F.Ca.ET.089.01.1.1. Next base: position 2,926 of record NZ_RZOS01000341.1, on the reverse strand, counting down.
CCCTGCTTTCCAACAAGGCGACGGTGCGCTTCGACATACTCGAAGCCGAAAAGCGGCCGGTGAACGCGGCCGCGGACCATACCGAAGTGAAGGCCGTGGCCTCGGTCACGGTGCGGGAGTCGCCGACCGCGACGGCCACGCTGCTGTTCGATCCCAACCATTCGTGGAACGAGCGCATCCTCGCCGAACAGTTCCGCTACTGAGCCGGCGCCAGGACAGGGCCTCGATTAAGCATCGCGATTAAGCTTACGTCTTCACAATCGCAGCATTTCCGGCCGTTTCTGTTGACAAATCGTGGGCTTGCGCCTAACTCCAACGCCGATCTTGCAGGCGCGCGGCGCCTGCCGCGACGGATACCGTTGCGCTTCCCCCTGTAAAAGCCAAAGACAGCCAAACTTGTCCTCAGACACCCAGACTGCTCAAGAAGCGTTGACATTCGCGGACCTCGGCCTTTCGCCGAAGGTCCTTTCCGCGGTCACCGATGCCGGTTACACCAAGCCGACGCCGATCCAGGCCGGCGCCATCCCGCATGCCTTGCTGGGCAAGGATGTGCTGGGCATCGCCCAGACCGGCACCGGCAAGACGGCATCCTTCGTGCTGCCGATGCTGACCCGTCTCGAGAAAGGCCGCGCCCGCGCCCGCATGCCGCGCACGCTGATCCTCGAACCGACGCGCGAGCTTGCCGCGCAGGTCGAGGAAAACTTCGTCAAATACGGCAAGAACCACAAGCTCAACATCGCGCTGCTGATCGGCGGCGTCTCCTTCGACGAGCAGGACAAGAAGCTGGAGCGCGGCGCCGATGTGCTGATCGCGACCCCCGGCCGCCTGCTCGATCACCGCGAGCGCGGCAAGCTGCTGCTCAACGGCGTCGAAATCCTCGTCATCGACGAGGCCGATCGCATGCTCGACATGGGCTTCATCCCCGACATCGAGCGCATTTGCGAGATGATCCCGTTCACGCGTCAGACGCTGTTCTTCTCGGCGACGATGCCGCCCGAGATCACCAAGCTGACGGAAAAGTTCCTGCACGCACCGGTGCGCGTCGAGGTCTCGAAGGCCGCCTCCACCGCGACCAGCATCACACAACGCCTGGTCAAGTCCGGCTCCAAGCCCTGGGACAAGCGCGAGACGCTGCGCAACCTGATGAAGGCCGAAGACGCCGAACTGAAGAACGCCATCATCTTCTGCAACCGCAAGGTCGAGGTCTCGGAACTGTTCCGCTCGCTGCTGAAGTACGATTTCGATGCCGGCGCCCTGCATGGCGACATGGACCAGCGCGCGCGCATGCAAATGCTGGCCAATTTCCGCGACGGCAAGTTGCGCTACCTCGTCGCTTCGGACGTCGCCGCACGCGGCCTCGATATCCCCGATGTCAGCCACGTCTTCAATTACGACGTGCCGATCCACGCCGAGGACTATGTCCACCGCATCGGCCGCACCGGCCGCGCCGGACGCGCCGGTAAATCCTTCACCATCGCCACCAAATCGGACACCAAATACATCGATGCGATCGAGCGGCTGATCGGCAACAAGATCGAGTGGCACGACGGCGACCTGTCGACGGTGGTCGCCAGCGAAGGCGAGGACGAAGCGCCCCGCCGTGGCCGCGGCGCGCCGCGCCGCGCCGGCCGCAAGGACGAGGAACGCAAGGACAGGGGCGAGCGCAAACCGCGCGAGCGCCATGCCCGGCACGGCGAAGACACGCCGGCCCCGGCCCGCGAGGAGCAGCCGGTCGCGGCCGAGGCAACGGTGGCCGATATCGGCGAGCGGCGCGCGCGCAAGGAAGCGATCCGTTCCGAAAACAGCGAGCGCAGGGGCGATCGCAACGACCAGCGCGGCGAGCCGAAGCGGGAGCGCGACCGCCCTGCCCGCCACCGTCAGGAAGAAGACGACGCCACCGTCGGTTTCGGCGACGACATGCCCGCCTTCATGCGGATCGTCGCCAAGGTCTGATCTCTGTTCCGTTTCGACAAAAGGCAAGCCGAGCACTCGGCTTGCCTTTTCTTGTCTGGACGGCCTTGCGGGCCCTCACATCGGGCCGGGCATCATCTTGGTCGGCTTCTCCAGCATCGGGAACTCGGCCTTGTTGCATTTCACGTTCGGGTTGGTCGGGCTGAACACGCCGTTCGGGTTGTCCTTGAGCCAGGCGTGAAGGTCGTAGTGGACGAACTCCTTCGGGATGAGCGGATAGTGTCCCTCCATCGGCCCCATGAATTTCTGGCCGAATAACGAAGGTGCTTCCTTGACGTCCGGTGTCAGCGGCACCAGCCATTCGACCCCGACCAGCTTCAGGCCCTTCTTGGTCGGCTCATAGATCAGCACGTTGGGGCGCATCGGATCGAGTTTCTGCCCGACGCTGGGAACATTGACGAAGTGGATGCCCATGGCGCCCTTCGGATAATCCATCGTGCCGGCTATCTTTTCGCCGCTGTAGTAGACGCAGCCGACAGTCGACAGATAGAGGTCGCGGATGGCGGCGGTGTAGTCCTCGTATTTGGCGAGCGACTTTTTCAAGGCCTCGATGTCGGCCTTGCCGGCATCCTCGGCCTGAGCCGTGGCCGCGCCAAGCCAGGCGCCGATAAGACCCGTCAGAGCGAGGGCACCGAAGCGAACTGTTTTCGTCATGCATTCCTCCCAGATTTTCTGATCTGGCCGTGCAAGACCGAGGCGTCGAACTTCTTGATTGCGCGGCCGATTGTACCGCCCCGTCCCTCTGGAACGGTCCGATGCTATTCCTTTCCACTATCCCGGAAAAGCAGTTCGTTAGAACTAGCTAATTCTTCAGGACGACTGGGTGAACTGAAGGCTGCCAATGTCGGTTCAAACGAAAACGGCCCCCGTGGGGGCCGTCTATACGTTTCGATGCCGAAGGGCTCAGGTGAGCGGCGAAAGCTGGATCTCGACGCGGCGGTTCTGCGCGCGGCCC
>NZ_RZOS01000340.1:0-6397 GCF_004022605.1 Mesorhizobium sp. M4B.F.Ca.ET.089.01.1.1 | reverse complement strand
GATGGTTTCGGTGGCGGCAGCGCTCATCCCGTTCCTCGAGAACGACGACGCCAACCGCGCGCTGATGGGCTCGAACATGCAGCGTCAGGCCGTGCCGCTGGTGCGCGCCGAGGCGCCGTTCGTCGGCACCGGCATGGAGCCGATCGTCGCCCGTGACTCCGGCGCCGCCATCGGCGCCCGCCGCGGCGGCATCGTCGACCAGGTCGACGCGACGCGTATCGTCATCCGCGCCACGGAAGATCTCGATCCCGGCAAGTCGGGCGTCGACATCTACCGGCTGATGAAGTTCCAGCGTTCGAACCAGAACACCTGCATCAACCAGCGTCCGCTGGTGCGCATGGGCGACCGCGTCAACAAGGGCGACATCATCGCCGACGGTCCGTCGACGGAGCTCGGCGATCTGGCGCTCGGCCGCAACGTGCTGGTCGCGTTCATGCCGTGGAACGGCTACAACTACGAGGACTCGATCCTCTTGTCGGAGCGCATCGTCGCCGACGACGTCTTCACCTCGATCCATATCGAGGAGTTCGAGGTCATGGCGCGCGATACCAAGCTCGGGCCGGAGGAAATCACGCGCGACATTCCGAACGTCTCGGAAGAAGCGCTGAAGAACCTCGACGAAGCCGGCATCGTCTACATCGGCGCCGAAGTGCAGCCGGGCGACATCCTGGTCGGCAAGATCACGCCGAAGGGTGAAAGCCCGATGACGCCGGAAGAGAAGCTTCTGCGCGCCATCTTCGGCGAAAAGGCCTCCGACGTGCGCGATACCTCCATGCGCATGCCTCCGGGCACCTTCGGCACGGTCGTCGAAGTGCGCGTCTTCAACCGCCACGGCGTGGAGAAGGACGAGCGCGCCATGGCGATCGAGCGCGAGGAGATCGAACGCCTGGCCAAGGACCGCGACGACGAGCAGGCGATCCTCGACCGCAACGTCTATTCGCGCCTGTCCGACATGCTGGTCGGCAAGGATGCGATTGCCGGACCGAAGGGCTTCAAGAAGGGCTCGAAGCTGGCGAAGGATACGCTGGACGACTATCCGCGCTCGCAGTGGTGGCAGTTCGCGGTGGAGAACGAAAAGCTCCAAAGCGAACTGGAAGCCCTGCGCGGCCAGTACGACGATTCCAAGAAGGCGCTGGAACAGCGCTTCATGGACAAGGTCGAGAAGGTGCAGCGCGGCGACGAAATGCCTCCGGGCGTCATGAAGATGGTCAAGGTCTTCGTGGCCGTGAAGCGCAAGATGCAGCCGGGCGACAAGATGGCCGGCCGGCACGGCAACAAGGGTGTCGTGTCGCGCATCGTTCCGGTCGAGGACATGCCTTTCCTCGAGGACGGCACGCATGCCGATATCGTGCTCAACCCGCTGGGTGTGCCGAGCCGCATGAACGTCGGCCAGATCCTGGAAACGCATCTGGGCTGGGCCTGCGCCGGCATGGGCAGGAAGATCGGCGAACTGATCGAGGCGTACAAGGCGGGCGGCGACATCAAGCCGCTGCGCAAGACGATCGAGAGCTTCATGCCGGCCAATGACCGCAACGAGCCGGTCCGCGAGTACGACGACGAAAGCATCATTCGCCTCGGCGAGCAGATGCGCCGCGGCGTCTCCATCGCGACCCCGGTGTTCGACGGCGCGCATGAGGGCGACATCAACATCATGCTGGAGCAGGCGGGCCTGCACACCAGCGGTCAGTCGCAGCTCTATGACGGACGCACCGGCGAGCCGTTCGATCGCAAGGTGACGATGGGCTATATCTATATGCTCAAGCTTCACCACCTGGTGGACGACAAGATCCACGCGCGTTCGATCGGCCCGTACTCGCTGGTCACCCAGCAGCCGCTGGGCGGCAAGGCGCAGTTCGGCGGCCAGCGCTTCGGCGAAATGGAGGTCTGGGCGCTCGAAGCGTACGGCGCCGCCTACACGCTGCAGGAGATGCTGACGGTGAAGTCGGACGACGTCGCCGGACGCACCAAGGTCTACGAAGCTATCGTCCGTGGCGACGACACGTTCGAGGCTGGCATTCCCGAGAGCTTCAACGTTCTCGTCAAGGAAATGCGGTCCCTCGGCCTCAATGTCGAGCTGGAGAACACCAAGCTCGACGACGCTCCGGTGCGGCTGCCCGATGCTGCCGAATAGGGGCGCAGCCGAATAAGGCAACGGCGCGCCGCGCTAGATCGCGGCGCGCCAATCAAATTCCTCGGCCGGTGGGCCGACCACTCAGCGGGCATTCGGCCCGCGTCAGATGCAAGGGGTTTTCGAGGACCCCGAAAAGGAGAACGGCATGAACCAAGAGGTCATGAATCTCTTCAATCCCCAGGCGCCGGCGCAGGTGTTCGATTCCATCCGGATTTCGCTCGCCAGCCCTGAGAAGATTCTGTCCTGGTCGTTCGGCGAGATCAAGAAGCCGGAGACCATCAACTACCGCACCTTCAAGCCGGAGCGTGACGGCCTGTTCTGCGCGCGCATTTTCGGACCGATCAAGGACTACGAGTGCCTGTGCGGCAAGTACAAGCGTATGAAGTACAAGGGCGTCATCTGCGAGAAGTGCGGCGTCGAAGTCACGCTGTCGCGGGTGCGGCGCGAGCGCATGGGCCATATCGAGCTCGCCGCGCCGGTCGCCCATATCTGGTTCCTGAAGTCGCTGCCGTCGCGCATCGGCACGCTGCTCGACATGACGCTGAAGGACATCGAGCGCGTCCTCTACTTCGAGAACTACATCGTCACCGAGCCCGGCCTCACCGCGCTGAAGGAGCACCAGCTGCTCAGCGAGGAAGAGTACATGCTGGCCGTCGATGAGTATGGCGAGGATTCGTTCACCGCCATGATCGGCGCCGAGGCCATTCACGACCTCCTGGCCGGCATGGACCTGGAGAAGATCGCCGGCGACCTGCGTTCGGAACTGGCTTCGACCACCTCCGAGCTGAAGCAGAAGAAGTATCTGAAGCGGCTCAAGGTCGTCGAGAACTTCATGGAGTCCGGCAACCGTCCGGAATGGATGATCATGAAGGTGGTGCCGGTGATCCCGCCGGACCTGCGCCCGCTCGTCCCGCTCGACGGCGGCCGTTTCGCCACGTCCGACCTCAACGACCTCTATCGCCGCGTCATCAACCGCAACAACCGCCTGAAGCGGCTGATCGAGCTGCGCGCGCCCGGCATCATCGTGCGCAATGAAAAGCGCATGCTGCAGGAAGCGGTCGACGCCCTGTTCGACAACGGCCGTCGCGGCCGCGTCATCACCGGCGCCAACAAGCGTCCGCTGAAGTCGCTGTCCGACATGCTGAAGGGCAAGCAGGGCCGGTTCCGCCAGAACCTGCTCGGCAAGCGCGTCGACTATTCCGGCCGCTCGGTCATCGTGACCGGTCCGGAGCTCAAGCTGCACCAGTGCGGCCTGCCGAAGAAGATGGCGCTCGAGCTGTTCAAGCCCTTCATCTACGCCCGCCTCGACGCCAAGGGTTTCTCCTCGACCGTCAAGCAGGCCAAGAAGCTGGTCGAGAAGGAGCGTCCGGAGGTCTGGGATATCCTGGACGAGGTCATCCGCGAGCACCCGGTGCTGTTGAACCGCGCGCCGACGCTGCACCGCCTCGGCATCCAGGCGTTCGAGCCGATCCTGATCGAAGGCAAGGCGATCCAGCTGCATCCGCTGGTCTGCACGGCCTTCAACGCCGACTTCGACGGCGACCAGATGGCCGTCCACGTGCCGCTGTCGCTGGAAGCGCAGCTCGAAGCCCGCGTGCTGATGATGTCGACCAACAACATCCTGCACCCGGCTTCCGGCGCGCCGATCATCGTGCCGTCGCAGGACATGGTTCTCGGTCTCTACTATCTCTCGATCGTCAACCAGAACGAGCCGGGCGAGGGCATGGTGTTCGCCGACATGGGCGAGCTGCAGCATGCGCTCGAGACCAAGGCGGTGACGCTGCACGCCAAGATCAAGGGCCGCTTCCGCTCGGTCGACGCCGAAGGCAATGTCGTGTCGAAGATCTACGACACCACCCCTGGCCGCATGATCATCGGCGAGCTGCTGCCGAAGAACGTCAACGTGCCTTACGAGACCGCCAACCAGGAGATGACCAAGAAGAACATCTCCAAGATGATCGACACCGTCTACCGCCATTGCGGTCAGAAGGAGACGGTTATCTTCTGCGACCGCATCATGGCGCTCGGCTTCGCGCATGCCTGCCGTGCCGGCATTTCGTTCGGCAAGGACGACATGCTGATCCCGGACACCAAGATCAAGCTGGTGTCCGAGACCGAGGCTTTGGCCAAGGAATACGAGCAGCAGTACAATGACGGCCTGATCACCCAGGGCGAGAAGTACAACAAGGTCGTCGACGCCTGGGCCAAGTGCTCGGAAAAGGTCGCCGACGAGATGATGGCCCGCATCAAGGCCGTCGAGTTCGAGGACAACGGCCGTCAGAAGCCGATGAACTCGATCTACATGATGTCGCATTCGGGTGCGCGTGGTTCGCCCACCCAGATGCGTCAGCTCGCCGGCATGCGCGGCCTGATGGCCAAGCCGTCGGGTGAAATCATCGAGACGCCGATCATCTCGAACTTCAAGGAAGGCCTCACCGTGCTCGAGTACTTCAACTCGACCCACGGCGCCCGCAAGGGTCTGGCCGACACCGCTCTGAAGACGGCGAACTCGGGTTACCTCACCCGTCGTCTTGTCGACGTGGCGCAGGACTGCATCGTCAACTCGCTCGACTGCGGCACCGACAAGGGCCTCACCATGCAGCCGATCGTCGATGCCGGCCAGATCGTCGCCTCGATCGGCCAGCGTGTTCTCGGCCGCACGTCGCTCGACGACATCAACCATCCGGTGTCGGGCGAGGTTCTGGTCAAGGCCGGAACGCTGATGGACGAACGCGACGTGGAACAGATCGAAAAGGCCGGCGTCCAGTCGGTGCGCATCCGCTCGGCGCTGACCTGCGAGGTCAGGACCGGCGTCTGCGCGGTCTGCTACGGTCGCGACCTCGCCCGCGGCACGCCTGTCAACCAGGGCGAAGCCGTCGGCGTCATCGCGGCGCAGTCGATCGGCGAGCCGGGCACCCAGCTCACCATGCGTACCTTCCACATGGGCGGTACGGCGCAGGTGGTGGACTCCTCGTTCCTCGAAGCTTCGTATGAGGGCAAGGTCGAGATCCGCAACCGCAACGTGGTGCGCAACTCGGACGGCCAGCAGATGGTCATGGGCCGCAACATGGCGGTGCTGATCCTCGACGAGACCGGCAAGGAACGCGCCACGCACCGCGTCACTTATGGTTCGCGCATTTTCGTGGACGATGGCGACAAGGTGAAGCGCGGCCAGCGCATCGCCGAGTGGGATCCCTACACCCGCCCGATCCTCACCGAAATCGAGGGCAAGGTGCAGTTCGAGGATCTGGTCGACGGCATTTCCGTGCAGGAAACGGCCGACGAATCGACCGGCATCACCAAGCGCGAGGTCATCGACTGGCGCTCGACGCCGCGCGGCAACGACCTGAAGCCGGCGATCGTCGTGCATGACGCCAAGGGCAAGGTCGGCAAGCTGTCGAAGGGCGGCGATGCCCGCTTCCTGCTCTCGGTCGAGGCCATCCTCTCGGTCGAGCCGGGCGCGCATGTCCGTCCCGGCGACGTGCTGGCGCGTATCCCGATGGAAAGCGCCAAGACCAAGGACATCACCGGCGGTCTGCCGCGTGTTGCCGAGCTGTTCGAGGCACGTCGTCCGAAGGATCACGCCATCATCGCCGAGATCGACGGCACGGTCCGCTTCGGCCGCGACTACAAGAACAAGCGCCGCATCATCATCGAGCCGCATGACTCGACGCTCGAGCCGGTCGAATACCTGATCCCGAAGGGCAAGCCGTTCCATCTGCAGGACGGCGACGTCATCGAGAAGGGCGACTACATCCTCGACGGCAATCCGGCGCCGCACGACATCCTGGCGATCAAGGGCGTGGAGGCGCTTGCGTCCTACCTCGTCAACGAGATCCAGGAGGTCTACCGCCTGCAGGGCGTGTCGATCAACGACAAGCACATCGAGGTGATCGTTCGCCAGATGCTGCAGAAGGTCGAGATCACCACGCAGGGCGACTCGACCTACATTCCGGGCGACCACGTCGACGTGATCGAGCTGGAAGAGGTCAACGAGCGGCTGATCGAGGACGGCAAGAAGCCGGCCGAAGGCCAGCCGGTGCTGCTCGGCATCACCAAGGCCTCGCTGCAGACGCCGTCCTTCATCTCGGCCGCCTCCTTCCAGGAGACGACGAGGGTGCTGACCGAAGCGGCGGTTGCCGGCAAGACCGACATGCTGCAGGGCCTGAAGGAAAACGTCATCGTCGGCCGGCTGATCCCGGCCGGCACGGGCGGCACGATGAGCCAGATCCGGCGCATCGCCACCTCGCGCGACGAGCTGATCAT